>DAAV01000055.1:8494-15818 GCA_001701295.1 Bacteroidales bacterium H10 | reverse complement strand
TGAGACTCTGACTCTTCCTGTAACCTCCGATCTGTCCGCAGTGCGTCTGAACCAGAAAGCCACACAGTTGAAAGACATTATCGTCGAAGCTCCCGATATCTATGCAAAAGGAGACACACTCGTCTTTAATGTAGCCCGCTACGCCAATGCCAAAGACAATGCGATCATCGATGTCATAAAACGTCTGCCGGGAATAAAAGTCGAATCCGACGGAACCATAAAATATCAGGGCAAACCCATCAATAAATTCTATCTCGACGGCAACGATTTTTTAGGAGGCCAATACGGGCTGGCAACCAACAATATCTCTCACAAGGATGTGAAATCGGTCGAGGTCATGGAAAACCATCAGCCGGTAAAGGCTCTTGAAGGAATTGAATTTCCCGAAGAAGCCGGAATAAATCTGAAACTGAAAGATGACGCGCGCAGCCGCTGGGTAANNGGGTAGGGGTTGCCCGGGCTTCGGCCGGAGTACAGCCACTACTGTATGACGGTTCGCTGTTTACAATGCGCATGGCTCCCAAAATACAGAACATGTTCACACTGAAAGCGGACAACACCGGCTGGAATCCCGCAAACGAAATAAGCGAACATGATTTCACTGATATGTTCTCCGCGGGTGATATCCCCTCTTTATGGCCGGAATATATATCGGCGGATATAATCAACGCTCCCCTTTCCGAAAAACGCACACGCGACAATCTGTCGTGGCTCGCCAACACGATCACTGCATGGAAATCGGGAGAAACGTCAATGCGCCTCAAACTGAACTACGCAGGCGACCGTCTGGATTACAACACAGGCATGACGACAGACTATCTTGATTCTTCGATACCGACATTCATACAGAAGAACAAACTGCACACCCAGAACCATGATCTCTCGGCACAATTCTACAGCGAGACCAACAAACGCGGTTATTTCCTGAAAGACAAATTCACAATCGGGGCTTTGCTTGACAAATCGAATTCCGTCGTGTCCGGATCATATGATCTCAGGCAACAGGTAGACAAAAAAAGTCTTTCATTAACAAACGACCTCAAACTTGTGAAACGCAATGAGAAGAGACTCTTCACCATCATCTCAAGAAACTCCTTCACACGCATCCCCGGACTTTTGTCGGTAACGGGTGAAGACTATACCACGCAGAGCGTGAACGTCACAGACTTCAGAAGCACTACCGAAAGCCAGTTCGGCCATATGACTCGTTTCTGGAAATATTACGTCACAGGCGGACTGGATCTCGACTATCATCGCATGAACTGTTCTCTCTCCGGTATGGGACATTATGACAATTCGGGCATTCACGAGGCATTTCTCTCAAATCTATACGCCACACCACAGATAGATTACGACCGCAACGGCTGGCGGGCCTCTCTTAAGGTCCCTTTAAAATGGCTGCACTATTCAGTCGACGGACAACATGACTACATAAACGTTTCCCCCCGGTTAAATATAAGACGACAGCTGACAGCGAAATCCGAAATCTCCGCTTCTGCGACATACAGTCTCGGCTCCCCACAGGCATATCTGAATGTCAGCGTGCCGATCCTGTCAGACTATCGCAACCTCTTCATCGCATCCAATCCCGACAGATACAGCCATGATATGGGAGCCACACTCTCCTATCGCTACCGCAATCCGATAAAATCATTTTTTATGAACATGTCCGCGGCCTACAACTACAGGAGCTCTTCCATCATGGCCGATCAACTGTTTATAGAAGATCTCATTATCTCCACCTATGCAGAGCGATTTTCACACAGCGACACATGGCGTTTCAACGGGGAATTCAGCAAGGGACTCGGCCACAGCAAAATGGTCATCGGCTGCGAGGCCGATCTCACCTGCGCTTCGGCATCATCAATGCGCGACAACACCGTAATTCCATATAAACAGTTCGCGGCCGCAGTAAAACCGTTTTTCAAAGGAAGTATTTTCAAATGGCTATCAGCAAATTATGAAGCTGAATATAATCTTTCACGACTGGATATTGGCAATGATACAAACACTTATCACACTCTCCGGCAGAATTTATTTATCACTGTGATAGCGAGTGATCCTCTGCAGTTCACTTTTGGTGCCGAACACTATCTGATACGTTTCCCGGAAGGAAATGTCACAGGCCTGATACTTCTCGACGCATCGGCGGTATGGCGCGTAAATGACAAAATAAGGCTGTCGCTGACAGCCGACAATCTTTTGAACCGACGTCAATATGAATACGTGAACTACGGAACCCTCTCACGCTCGGAATATATTTTCCAAATCCGGCCACGCTCGATACTCGCCTCCATTCAATACCGTTTTTAATGAAGACCTTGGAATTTAAGACAATGAAGTGATTTAAACTTTTCGCGAAACGCATATAAAAAAAGTTTAAATCACTTCACTATGTGTTGGAATATCAGAAAGAGTAGGCGACAGAAAGAAATATATTCTGACTCAGTTCCTTTTCCGGCACATAAAATTTATTGCCACCGGGCAGTGTGACATTTCTTCTACCGGAATAATAGTCAAGATCAGATATGTAATAACCGGCACCGAGCACAAAACGGTCAATCGCTATATTGACCGAAACTCTCGCATTCCAGTAAAACCAATGTAAATCCTTGTTGGGAAATTTCATGTAGTCAACAGTATATATTACATTACCGCGCCTCTCGCGGATCTCATAAGTCAACGAGTTATGAAAAGGACATCCCAGACTTATCCCGGGCTCTGCCTGAAACCACAATCTATAATAATTGTCTGCAGTATGCCACACATCAGTAGACTTTACAATCAACGAGGGCTTGAATAAAATCCACGCGACATTTTTTTCATTATCTGTCAGAACGGCCTCATAACCATTTATCATTGTCTGACGGCTTGACTGACCATTTNNCCATATTGGCTGGTAAATTCCACACCAAAACCTACCCCGACATATTTATGGAACTGCCATGTCACGGAAGGTTCAAGTGACCATGCAGGTTCATCAGTCAGATATAGTCCGCCCAAAAGTCTGGCCTTCCAGGATTTCCGCGGCATGTCATCTGCCATAACCGCCAATTGCGATACTGCAAATGTCAAAACTGTAAATATGATCTTATTCATCATTAATCCGATCTCCAAAAGTCATTTTATCTTTCTCAGCGAAGAACAAATGTCTGAAATCAGTTCTTTATCCGCACTATTGATTGAGAATGAACCGCTCTCTATACGACAGTTGACAGTTGGTGCAGTTACGACAGAATCTTTAAACAAAAAACCTATTCGTTTGCCTATTCTTTTTTCAGTCGCGTCAGCCCACTTGTCGATCTTGTCCGGCTTTAATTTTCCTACTATTACGGCGACATCCGGATATGTAACGGTATCAAGAGATATGATATCAAAATCATTAGTCGATACGATGACTTTTCCTTCTATCCGGTTGCCTGAGCCATTTGCTACTGGATACCATCCGTCGACCCGATGTACAGAAGAACATGAGACAACAACGAATGCCGTCACAAATAAAGATCCCAACCTAAAATAATTTCCATCCATAATCGACTATTGTTTTGATAACTTCCGAGAAAATACCGGCATTTTCCCGGATACTAACTTTTCATAACAAAATTAGTCAAAATATTCGGAAAAATATAAATCGATTTTCTAAAACGGGATTCATTTGCCGATATACTCGTTGAAGAACTTTTCAATTTCGGCAAAGGGGATTATATCCTTCTGATCATACAGGTCCGTGTGGCTTGCGCCGGGAATTACCATGAAAAGTTTGTTGTTCTCCTTGCCGGGCGTTACGGTCAATTTCTTGTAGGCATCACTTCCGAAATAGAACGAGTGTGCCTTCTCTCCGTGGAGAATCATGACTGCATTTTCAATCTCTCCGGCACGGCTCATCAGAGGGAAGTTGATCCACGGAATCGGAGATGTCGCGTTTCGTCCGCCGTTGGAATTGAGCGAGCGGGGATGATAGCCGCGTTTGGTCTTGTAGTAGTCGAAATAGTCGCGCAGAAACTTTGGAGCGTCATCGGGCAATACATCGGGAACACCGCTGCCGAGTTTGGGAGTACCGTTGATATAGTCCTCAGTGCGCTGTGCGGCTAATTTCTCGCGGAGGGCATTGCGGGCTTCTGCACTGTCATCGGCATCGAAATAACCGTTGGCGTTGACGCGGCTCATATCATACATCGTGGATGCGAGAGTAGCCTTGATTCTGGGATCTGAGGCCGCTGCGTTAACGGCTATGCCGCCCCAGCCGCAGATGCCGATTATGCCGACTCTCTGAGGGTCAACATCAGGATTGGTAACAAGATAATCCACGGCCGCGCTGAAATCCTCGGTATTGATGTCGGGAGAGGTCATGTAGCGGGGTGTGCCACCGCTTTCGCCTGTGAAGGAGGGGTCGAAGGCTATGGTAAGGAAACCGCGCTCCGCCATTTCCTGCGCATAAAGGCCTGCCGCCTGCTCCTTGACTGCGCCGAAAGGTCCGCATACGGCTATGGCGGGGAGTTTGCCTGTCGCGCCTTTAGGCTTATACATATCGGCGGCAAGCGTGATGCCGTAGCGGTTGACGAATGTCACCTTGCTGTGGTCAACTTTGTCACTCTTGGGAAATGTCTTGTCCCATTCTTTTGTCAGAGTCAGATTTTCCATATTATTTCTGTTTTCTTTTGGATTGGAGGCGTAGAGGTCTGTAGTTCCTGCTGAAAGAATCAGCAGACCAACCGCCAGCAATTGCGTTATATTCATACCTTGTTCAATTTAGTTTTCAATACCAGTCATGTTTTTCACGGCGTTCAAGAGAGTCGATGCGGCCCATCTCTTCAGGAGTCAGCTCAAAGTCAAAGATTGAGATATTCTCTTTCTGATGGTCCGGGTTGCTTGACCCGGGGATTACCACCACGCCGTTCTGAAGGTCCCAGCGGAGTATGGTCTGCACCAGCGATTTTCCATGTTTGCGAGCAATATCCATGATTACCGGCTCTTTCATCAGTTCCGAGTTGAAGTCGCGGCCTCCGAGCGGATACCATGCCTCGACCACTATTCCGTTGTCATGCAGATACTCTATCACGGCCTTGTCCTGATAATAAGGGTGAATCTCGTTCTGGTCAAGCACCGGCTTGATGTTTACTTTCGGCAGAAACTCCGACATCTCCTTTATATAATAGTTGGAAACGCCGAGGGAGCGGATTTTGCCCTCCTTTACATAACGCTCCATAGTCCTGTAGGCTTCCACATCGTGTGAGCCGGGATGATGGAGAAGCATCAGGTCGATGTAGCCTATATCAAGCTTGCAGAGGCATTTCTCTATATTCTTCTCGGCATCGGCAAACTCGTTGGGATATAGCGTTGTTTCCTGGCCGGTCGGGTCTGCCCAGCCGTAGTAACCGCCAAAATCTTCCGGTGCGGAAGCATCCAGATTTGTCGCGGCCCATTCGACGCTCAATCCCAAGTCTATGGACTCAGGTGTTTGCGAATGTGTTGTTGTCGCAAAAGACAGCAATATAGTCAATACGACATATATTTTACTTTGCCTCATAGTTTTGTTGCTCTATATTTTCACGTTGCAAAATTACACAAAAAGCCCCACAGCGAAATTGCTGTGAGGCTCAATCATAGTTTCTGAAAAGTTCAGTTATATTTTTATCCCATTACAGCCGTAGGAGCTATGCCGAATTCTTTTTTGAATGCGGTTGAAAAGTGGGATGGATTGCGGAAACCGACCTCGGCATATACCTCGGCGACTTTCTTTTTCCCCGTTTTCATGAGTTCATACGCTTTTTCAAGGCGTTTCTTGATAAGCCATTTCTCTGGAGTCAGGTCACTGATTTTTTTGAAATCACGCTTGAACGTGGCGAGACTGCGCCCTGTATAGTGGGCTATTTCCTCTATGCTCAGGTCGCACATGAAGTTGTCCTCCATAAAGCCGAGAATATCTATCTTCCACGGTTCATTGAAATCGAACATCGTCGGCACGAATCTGTCGTCAATAGATAAAAGAGCCATCAGCCCCTCCTGTAGTTTCAGCTCCATGAAATTATCTTTGGGTTTCACCTCCGGGTCAAAATACGGAGTCATGGATGTAAACAGACTGGCGAGTTCCACAGTCTTCGGCAATTTGATTACCCCATCGGGAAGTTTAGCTGTTTTTGTCTTAATCTTGTTGAGCGACAGTTTGCTATACATCTCCCTGAGGAAATTGCGCGTGAACATAAGAAATATCCCGCAATAACGTTCCCCTTCATATGTCTTCTTATACATCGTGATATGGTGATCACGGGGGATGAAGACACATTCTCCTTTACGCACATGGATTTTCTCGGTTCCGTTGTCGAGAATCATCTCACCGGAATATACATAATTGAGGGCATACTCCCGTGAACGGTGTATGCAGCCGCTCAGGTCATCATAGAAAAAGCTGTAAAAAACGTTGTTGTAGTTAAATATCAGCTTCATCGGGCCGAGGTTCTCTTCTGTATCCATTGCCATAGTCTTTTCTGTTTAGACTGCAAAATTAGCAATAATAAAACACAATACAATTTCCATGAGGCTCAAATATATTTTCCCAACAGTTCATTTGTGATAATAATCCATCGGACGTAAACAGCGTTTCGCAGTAGGGTTCAACGACTTGCCACATTTCACTCGTGTATTCACCTCTACTTATGGCATGTCACCGACAAAATTCCGTAAACTTCAACATCAAGACTCCATCCCACAAGCATAGTTTCAACAAAAGGCCCGGACAGTAACCATAATGACTGTCCGGGCTTGTAAACATACCTTATAAGTAGCTACTTAAATAAGTGACTCTATAACGGGAACAAATGAATTACATACAGAAAATCAAATGAAAAGATTCAGTGAGGAGTCTTCGGCCCGGTTCATATAAGTCGCGACACCACCGATCGTTACATTGTCGAGCAATTCTTCTTTATCAACTCCCATCACATCCATAGACATCTGACATGCTATGAATTCCACACCGTTGGCAATCGCCATATCTCTCAACGATTCCAAAGACTCGACATTCTTCTTTTTCATGATATGTCTCATCATCTTCGAACCAATTCCGGCCATATTCATTTTAGATAATTTCAGCTTTCTTGAATCGCCGGGAAGCATCATACCGAACATTTTCCCAAAGATATCTTTAGTAACTNNACTTTTGGTTTTTTCTGCTTCTTAATAGCATTAAGTCCCCAGAAAGTGAAAAATATGGTTACTTTCTCGCCAGTCGCGGCCGCCCCGTTGGCAAGCACAAACGTTGCAAGCACTTTATCGAGATCATCACTGAAAAGTATGAATGATTTACCTTTTCCCCCGGTGTCGGCAC
>DAAV01000055.1:0-8479 GCA_001701295.1 Bacteroidales bacterium H10 | reverse complement strand
TCATGTATGCCCTTTGAGGAGTCTTTCGAGAGAAAAGTATTTCCCGTAGACACACACCATGACTCCGCATCGCGGACAAAACCGGGATCAGTAGACGTAATTTCCAGAACCTGACCTTCATTGACAGACTCAATAGCCTCTTTCAATCTGAGGATCGGGCCTGGACATGAAAGACCGCATGCATCCACCTTAAGAGCAACAGACATATCAGACTTATCAGGCACGGCGGTCTCTTCAGAGACACGCGAAGCGAAAGGTCGCGGTGTTTCAATTCCGGAAGTGGCGGCTCTATATGTCTTAAGACCTCCGATAAGGTTACGGACGTCCTTGAACCCGTGCTGTCGCAATATATTGGATGCCAGATATCCTCTGAGTCCAACCGCGCAATAAACCACCACAGGTTTGTCGGCCGGTATTCTGTCAAGAGACTGACGCATGCTGTCGAGAGGGATGTTTATCGCTCCTTCCACAGCTCCGGCAGCGAACTCCTCGGGAGTACGGACATCCACCAAAGTAACAGCCGATCTATCCATGTCACGCACTTCTCTCCAATAAATCGGAGTCATACGGCCGGACAACACATTCTCGGCCACATATCCGGCAAGAGCCACAGGATCTTTTGCCGATGAATAAGGAGGCGCATAAGCGTGTTCGGTACGGACAAGATCAGACACTACTCCCCCATTCTTAATGACCTGCGCGATCAGATCTATACGTTTGTCAACGCCGTCATATCCTACAATCTGCGCTCCGAACAAGCGTCCGTCTGCCGGCGAAAACAATAATTTGACAGTCATGGATGCCGCACCGGGATAATAACCGGCATGGGAATTGGGATGAATCGTTATGGACCGATAATCGATACCGCTCTCTTTAAGACGTTTCGCCGACATGCCCGCAGCCGCTACCGTAAGATCAAATACTTTAGCTATTGAAGTGCCTATAGAACCCTCGTATCTTACTTTGTCGCCGAATACCATATTGTCAGCCACAATTCTGGCCTGACGGTTGGCGGGTCCCGCAAGATAATTCAGCCAAGGTCTCCCATCGACAGGATGAGGATATTCGATCGCGTCACCGACGGCATAAATACTGCTGTCGGACGTGCGCAGGTATTCATTGACCTTTATCCCTCCACGAGGGCCGATCTCCAGTCCCGCCTCTACAGCAAGAGAAACAACCGGACGCACACCGATCGAAAGTATAACCAGGTCGACCTCTATCTTTTCTCCCGATCGGAACATCACGGATATACCGTTCTCTTTTTTCTCGAAAGCCGAGACGGCAGTCTTCAGATATAACCGAACATCTTTCTGCTGAAGATGCTGATGCACTATGGCTGCCATAGAATAATCCACAGGAGTCATGACTTGATCAGCCATCTCTACAATAGCTACTTCCACACCTGCCTCATGCAGATTCTCCGCCATCTCAAGTCCGATAAATCCGGCCCCGACTATAGCGGTGCGTCTCACGGCATGTTCTTTCATATAAGACTTCACCGCATCAGTGTCCGCGACATTGCGCAAAGTGAATATGCCTTCACTTCCGATACCGGGCAACGGAGGGATGAGGGGCATAGCGCCCGGCGACATAAGCAACTTGTCGTAAGATTCCTCATAAATCGAGCCGTCGGGAGACTTGACCTTGACTTTCTTAGCCTCCTTATCTATTGACAAGACTTCAGAACGAACACGGACATCTATATTGAACCTGCGTCCGAACGCTTCCGGAGTCTGGACAAACAGTCTGTCTCTATCGGCGATTGTACCTCCTATATAATAGGGCAATCCACAATTGGCATATGAAATATACTCCCCTTTCTCGAAAAGGACTATATCGTCAGATTCAGATACCCTTCTTATTCTGGCCGCGGCTGTAGCGCCTCCGGCAACTCCTCCAATTATCAGATGTTTCATTTCTTACAATATTTTTTTGCAAAGATAGCATGCACNNTTTACTATCTTTGCATAGATAAAATCTATAGCAAAGACTACCTAAAGATATAAGCCAACAAATCATGACATTACAACAATTACAATATATTATTTCGGTCGAGCATCATCGCAGTTTTGCCAAAGCTGCCGAATCATGCGGTATCACTCAACCCACTCTCAGTAAAATGATCGCCAATCTTGAGGAAGAACTCGGTATAAAGATTTTCTACAGGTCGAGCAGACATGTCTCGCTCACAGAAACAGGACAAGCCATAATAAGGCAAGCAGTCAAAACAGTCATGGAGGCAGAGCGCATCAAAGAGATAGTCGCAGAAACCAAAGATACTGTTTCGGGAGAACTCCGTCTGTCAATCGGACCGACCATAGCACCCTATGTCCTGCCGGAATTTATAAAAAAATATTCGGCAGCGAATCCCTCTGTCAGACTCTCCATTGAGGAAATGAGAATAGTAAATATGGCGGGNNGACAGCCGTATAGACGCGGCAATAGCTATCGGGGGAAACAGACGCGACGGAATTTTTGAAATCGAACTGTACGAAGAACCGTTCTGGGTATATCTATCTCCCGAATGTATGCGGCAATATCCTGAATTCACATCAGAACAACTCAGTCATGAAAACATGTGGATAATGAAAGAAGCCCAATGCCTGAGAGAAAGTGCGTTCAGTTTTTGCAAAGCCCGCGAGACCGGCCGACGAGTCTACGAAGCAGGGAACATCGACACACTCATAAGAGTGGTAGATACAAACGGAGGATTCACGATAATACCGGAGATGCACCTGCCATTGCTGACTGACCACCAGCGCAAGCAGGTCCGACCGTTGTCAGGCGGCGCCAAAAGCGGCCGTAAAATTTCCATCTATATAAGGAGTGACTACGTAAGGGAGAAGTTGCTGTAGTCAGTAATTTCAGCACTTAAAGCAATTATTCCAAACCACTTGATCTCTCCATACATACTCAAATACGAAATACGTCTTTAGAATCAATACGAACGCTGTGACTCGCGTTCTTTGGTATCACGGTAAACATTGCTGACATTTTTGCGTCCGAAAGACCATGAGATTCTGAACGAAACGGCATGGGAATGTATATCGGTGCGTGTGCGGAGAGTATAGTCCCTGTAACGGGCCGTCGACTTCGAAACACTCCAGCCGAAAGGATCGCTGACAGAAGCGGACAGCACCAGCCGGTTGTCAAGAAGCATATAGCGTATGTCGCAGCCGATCAGCGTGCGGTTCTCAAACCTGAACATACCATCCTGATACGGGAAGAAATGAGATACTTTGAGATTAAGTATCAATGTCTTTTTCCTATTTAGCATCCACGAGGTGTTGAGTTCGAGTTTACCGCTCCAGGATCTTTCTTCCGAATCACGAAGTTCATCGGATTTCGAAGTCGTCTCACTATAGAATATCTCACCTCCAGCATTCAGATTCCACCAATCGAACAGAGACCTGTTGTATGACGCATATAGACCGGCCTTCACTGTATTCAGACAATTCTCGGGCATAGTCCACTGCATGCCGTCGGCACCGAATCGATTGATGTATCCGACACCATTATGTTTCCATGATCCGTAAAGGACTGCATAGATTCCCATGAAACTATAGTTAAGGCCGACATTATGGGTAATGCCTGGTTCAAGATCGGGATTTCCCGTAAAATAGTCCGTTACGGTATTGTAATAGCGGAAAGGATTCAAATCGCCGAACGAGGGGCGCGCAATACCCATAGAATAATCCAGAGAGAATCTTCCCGCACAGCCGGTATTCCAGCTGAATGCCACTGACGGGAAAAAGTAACCGTAACTACGGTCATGCCTGGAATTGTCGGCATACTGCACACCCCGGACATTCGTGTGTTCATAGCGCAGACTGACCTTGCCGAATAAAGAGCTGTTAAAGCTTCTTTCGACACTGACATATGCCGCAACGGTCTTTTCATCGTAACCGAACCGATTGCTCTGCGTGGGATCCTCAATCCAGAACCCATCATCATAATCGCTTACCCTGAGATCCGTGTTATTGTCTATACCAGAATATGCAGCCCCCGCCTCAAGCCGGAACATGTCAAAAGGGAGTGTCGCATCGAGCCTGACGGAATGTATGCGATATATGTTGGCGGCATCTTTATNNCAGCCTCGACAGGCAATCCGTATCCGACAAAGTATTGATTTCGGCATATGACCGGGAATCCCTGTCAAAGAAATTGTATGTAAGAGAAAGCATCTTCCCCCTCGTGTCTATTGCCCAGTCGGCAAAGGCGGTAAACCGGAAAGAATTGTCGGGTCTGGCAGGAGATATAATTCCGGATTGCCAACACCGCTCCCTGTCCGCAGTGATGTCAGTCTTGTCATTCTCTATTGGCATCGCACTGAAATTTGCGATAATTCCGGCACTCCACCGGCTGTCGAACGATTATCTGAACATACCGTTAGCGACAAGATTGCGCCATTTGAAACGGTCGGACGCGACCGATGTCCGCAAATGATCTTCAAATACATATTTCCGGCATATATCGTTAATTCCCCTGTCGTCATTCCAACCGAGATCCGCCGACAGTTCCACCTTACGGGTAGTATGGCTTATATTTCCTCCGGCACCATAACTGAACCGCTCGCGTATCGAACCCCGGCCCCATAGACTGCCTTTAGTGCCGAGCGATTCATTACGGGTGACAATACTGATATATGCAACATTGTCGGCTGCGGCATATCTGGCAGGAGGAGTGGCAAGCAGTTCGATCTTTTCTATGCCTTCGGCCTGCAGATTTTTCAATTTAAGGGCTATGGCGTCAGCCGGCATTTCGAGAAGATGTCCGTCCACGATATATCTGACAGAATTTTTACCGGCCACACTGACAAGATCATTGATAACAGAGACCCTGGGAATCCGATCAAGCAGTTCCACTGCATTAAGCCCCCGGGCGTAAGGGTCGTTCTTAACCATATAGATCAGCCGGTCGGGATAATCTTTCAGAGCGCTTCGGCGCGCGGAGACAACAACCTCATCCAGTTGCGATTCCAGATCAGAGGAAGCATTTACCGAATCGACAGGTTCATTTGCGAAAAGAGACGCAGGGAGTACTGCCGCTCCTGAGAGCAGCATGCATAATTTATTCATTTNNACATTAAGTAAGAGAGGCGCCCAAAATTTTATTTTGAAACATCCTCTACGTTTAGACAGTAAGGATCAAATTTTATTCGAATGCTTCGTTGGGACCCGTGATAAAGAGATAGCACCCGTTGTCCGGCTCATAACTTATCCCGATCTGGATTTCACGGTTATTATTGATGACAGTCATCGACGAATATTTCGGGCCGTTGCCGATTATGTCCTGAGATTTCTCAGCTCTTTTCAGATCTGATTTAACCAATTGGGAAATCTTGCTGACAAGCGCGGCATTATTCGTGACGGTGCAACCCCGAAAATATTTATCCTTGTTTCGGGAGATATGTATGGACACGCTCTTGTTGTAATCATAAGAGCCGTCAAACATCTTCTCGACATTGAGTTTCGGAGGTCTGGCCACTGCTGTCAGACAAAACATTACAAAAGCGAATATAGTAAGAAATCTTTTCATTTCAGGTTCATTATTTGAATTTGTTTTTCGGTATATTGTCTCTCTATTGCCTCCGCTTTAGCCATAAGAGCCTCGGCTTTCTCCATAGAATTTCGCACGGCTACGCAGGCTTCCTCGTCATCAAGTTTATGACCCGCCTCGTATGCCACGACCTGGTTCTCTCCAGTCTGTCCGGCATCATTGCCGAGCATAAGCATGACAGAGCATCCGAACAGAAGCGCTACAGAGGCCGCCACACCGGCTATACGGCTCCAGAACGGTTTCCTGTATCCGGTCCGGTTTGCGGATTTCCGGCATATCATGCTCTCTATCATCATGTCTTCCCTGACAGAGTCAATGATTTCGGAACTATATGAAACGTTACCGAGCAGATATTTCAGCTCCGCTTCCTCAAGAACTGAAAGACCGCACTCCAGATACATCCGGCAGAGCCGCTCGGTTTCCTCGAAGGTCAATATGTCGTCATGCTCTTTCATCTGGTCAACGCTTTATAATTTTCACGTATCTTTCTTCTCGCCCGGCTCATGTTCATTCTCACCGCCTCGGGTGTCATGCCGAGTACCGAGGCGACAGCCTCGTATTCTTCTCCATCGTGGGTCACCATACGGTAAATGCGCAATTGCATTTCTGTCAGACCGGAGGTAAGCAAACGCTCGAACTTCTCCATATCCTCTCCCGAATCCGGCTCAATCGACAGGCTTTCCACCTCACAATCACCAATACTGACCGAGGGAGGCCGACGCAAACGATCGATACAGACATTGCGCAGTACGGCAAACAGTTTGTTTCTTGCTTCCGAATCAGTTTCGACCGGGCCTTTACTCCAGAGTCGGAAGAAAGTATCCTGCAATGCATCGCAGGCATCCTCATCATTCCTGAGGAATCCCATCGCGCTTCTGTGAAGTTTCCCGCGCAACGCCATAAACGAGGATGTCAGATTGTCCGTTTTCATATATGCTTACACTATAGATACGGAAATCCGGCCCGAATGTAACATCACGCCACAAATTTTTTTTTGATTATTTATAAGAGGATGTTTCAAAATACACAATGGTCCGGCAAAAATACCGAACCATTGATGTAACCGATATGGGTATTAATTGTTATAACGATAAATACAATTTAGAACTATGAAACAGACAGTCGATATAAAACGGGCTTATGACGCTCCCTCACCCGAAGACGGATTCAGAATTTACATAGACAGGCTGTGGCCACGAGGACTTTCTCACGAGACTTTTCATTATGATTTATGGGATAAGGAAATCGCCCCATCGACAGAACTGAGAGAATGGTTTCATGCCGATCCCGAGAACCGTTGGGAAAGTTTCGCCGAGAAATATGCAACGGAACTCAAAGCGAATCCGGCATTCGCCTCCCTGAAACAACTCATTGCGGATAAGCCCAAAGTCACATTGCTATATTCCTCGCGCGACCATTGTCACAACAATGCCGTCGTCGTAGAGAAACTCATTTCGTAAGTCCTAAGTCAGATGTCTCGTCCAACCGTCCTTTTTCAACATACCGGCCAAGAAATATGCTTGTCTCATACAGCAGCCATATAGGCAGGGAGACGAGGAGCAGAGTGAATACCACTACACTGAAAAGACACCACACCACTANNTGCCCGAAGTATGTCAAGATGCTCCCAGAAACTCATGCGCGCATCGTTTCCGGACAGAGACTTACTCATCTGTATCTTTTACCTCCTTCTCTACTTCTTTCATGCCATCCTTAAACGAACGGACACCTTTGCCAAGGCCCTTCATGAGTTCGGGTATTTTTTTCCCGCCGAAAAAAAGCAATACGACAAGAGCGATCACAAGAATCTCAGACATGCCGAGACCACCGATAAACAACATCATAGTTTAAATATTTAAAAATTCTTTTACAATACTCCTATTTTCCTTTAATAATATTGAGTTGGTGTAACTGCCTCCACCACATGACAATTTTTTCAACCGTACATTTTTCATCCACTTTTGGGCATCCAGCTTTTGCAGCCCCCACCCGAAGAATACGGAGCAAATAAATGCAATCGCCACATACACAACCATAGCTTTGACGCCTACGAGTGCGCCAAGCATGGCGATGATTATGGGGTTAAGCAGCGGGGAGGCGATCAAAAAAACATAGTGGCTCCAAATGGCACTCCTGCGTTAAGGAATCCTACCGCCATCGGTATTGTGTAACAGGCGCAGAATGGTGTAAGCGCACCAAATCCGGCTGCTATCACATTTCCGAAGAAGCCTGACTTTTCGATTTTTTGGCTGATTTTATCCTGCGGGATATACATCAGTATGATTTCAACAAGAGCAGTAATCCCAATGAACAATATAACAAGCTCTACCGTGATGTAACAGAAATACCAAAGCGTGTCGAGTAGAGTGTTCATTTCAAATTATCGCTGTAAAATTGTTCAAATCTAGTTTTTATTTCATCGCGCACTCGGCGAAATTCAGCCATAACAAACTCGTCTGAACCGATTGCATCGGAAGGATCGTCAAAACCGATATGAAGGCGATGCTCCACGTTACCTACAAACACAGGGCAGCTTTCGTTGGCACTTCCGCATACGGTTATCACATAATCCCACGGCTCGTTGATATATTCGGATACGTTGTGAGGTGTATGGTCAGAGATGTCAATTCCCGCCTCTTTCATAACTTCAACAGCCTTTGGATTTACCTTTTCAGCAGGTCTGGTCCCGGCTGAAAAAACGTCAATATCAGAGCTGAACGACTGAAGAAATCCGTGTGCCATCTGACTACGGCAACTGTTACCGGTACATAATATCAGAATTTTCATGTTTATTCTATTTTAGAAGAAATAGCCATATACCCAGCCTGAAATTGTGGCCATTACAATTACCAAAGCGACATATATCACTGTCTTTTTCGTACCCATCACGCTGCGTATGACAAGCATATTCGGAAGC
>DAAV01000073.1:45218-45410 GCA_001701295.1 Bacteroidales bacterium H10 | reverse complement strand
TCGAAAGAACCAAACCGCATGTAAACATCGGTACGATCGGCCACGTGGACCACGGTAAGACTACTCTTACTGCTGCTATCACCAAGGTGCTCGCAGAAAAAGGTCTCTCCGAACTTCGTTCATTCGATTCAATCGACAACGCTCCTGAAGAGAAAGAGCGTGGTATTACTATCAACACTGCTCACGTTGAGT
>DAAV01000073.1:41691-45183 GCA_001701295.1 Bacteroidales bacterium H10 | reverse complement strand
CCGGTGCTGCCCAGATGGACGGCGCTATCATCGTAGTTGCCGCAACCGACGGCCCGATGCCCCAGACCCGCGAACACATCCTTCTCGCCCGTCAGGTGAACGTTCCCCGTCTGGTTGTCTTCATGAACAAGTGCGACCAGGTTGATGACGAGGAGATGCTTGAGCTCGTTGAGATGGATATGCGTGACCTTCTTTCTCAGTACGAGTATGACGGCGACAACACTCCTGTTATCCGTGGTTCTGCTCTTGGTGCACTTGAAGGTGATCCGAAATGGGTTGAAAAAGTGCTTGAGCTTATGGATGCTGTAGACAATTGGATTCCCCTTCCTCCCCGCGATGTGGACAAACCATTCCTTATGCCTGTTGAGGACGTATTCTCGATCACTGGTCGTGGTACAGTTGCAACTGGTCGTATTGAGGCTGGCCGTGTGAAAGTGGGTGATGAAGTTCAGATCCTCGGTCTTGGTGCTGACAAGAAATCGGTTGTTACCGGTGTCGAGATGTTCCGTAAGATCCTCGATGAGGGTGAGGCTGGTGATAACGTAGGTCTTCTCCTTCGCGGTATCGATAAAGACGAGATCAAACGTGGTATGGTTATCTGCCATCCCGGACAGGTTAAGCCTCACGATCACTTCAAGGCTCAGGTCTACATCCTTAAGAAAGAAGAGGGTGGTCGTCACACTCCGTTCCACAACAAGTATCGTCCTCAGTTCTACATCCGTACTCTTGACGTTACCGGCGAGATCACTCTTCCGGAGGGCGTAGAGATGGTGATGCCTGGCGACAACGTTGAGATCGACGTTAAGCTCATCACTCCGGTAGCTATGGACAACGGTCTTCGTTTCGCTATCCGTGAAGGCGGTCGTACAGTGGGTTCAGGCCAGATTACCGGTGTAATCGACGATTAATTGAATTTTCAGATTAACTGAATAAATATGCGGGGGCTCCCGTCAGGAAGTCCCCGCTATATACGGGAATAGCTCAGTTGGTAGAGCACTGGTCTCCAAAACCAGGTGTCGAGAGTTCGAGTCTTTCTTCCCGTGCCAATTCAAGATAACAATGAAATTATTTAAAGATATAAAGGAGTCTTATGACGAGCTTGTCTATAAGGTTTCCTGGCCATCTCAGAAAGCTTTGATCAACAGTTCTGTGCTGGTGTTGATAGCTTCCGTCATATTGGCAGTCTTCATTTGGGCTGTGGACAAGGTTTTCTCTTTGCTGATGGAATTAGTGTACAGTATTAATTTTTAAACTTATCTAACGCGGTTTTCAATGGCTGAAGCTGAAGTTAAAAAGGCATGGTACGTTCTGCGTGCCATTTCTGGTAAAGAAGCCAAGGTCAAGGAAGTTCTTGATGCTGCAATCAAGAATACGGACCTCGGCCTTTATGTCGAACAGGTATTGATCCCCACGCAGAAAGTTTACACCACGCGCAATGGCAAGAAAGTGCTTAAGGAGCGCAATCTTTATCCCGGTTATGTCTTTGTTGAGGCAAAACTTACAGGTGAAGTGATATATGAGCTCCGGAACACGACTAATGTCATTGATTTTTTGCGCGGACGCGCGAAAAACAGTGATCCGATGTCATTGCGTGAGATAGAGGTGAAAAGAATGCTGGGCACTGCCGATGAGATGCGTCAACCCGTCGCTGATGCGGTCGATAATTATCTTGTCGGTGAATCTGTGAAAGTCACTGTGGGTCCCTTCTCGTTCTTCAGCGGTGTGATCAAAGAGGTCAATTCCGACAGAAAGAAAATCAAGGTGGAGGTCAAGATCTTTGGCCGTCCCACGGATTTGGAGCTGGAAAATTCCCAAGTCGAGAGGGTGTAGGAACGGACGGTGTTACGCGTAGGTTGCTCGAATTCACGCCCACAATCAACAAATTAAACAAAGTAGAACAATGGCAAAAGAAATTGCTGGACAGATCAAATTACAGATTAAGGGCGGTGCTGCAAACCCGTCTCCTCCCGTAGGTCCCGCGCTGGGTTCCAAGGGTATCAATATCATGGAATTTTGCAAGCAATTCAATGCCCGCACCCAGGATAAGGCCGGAAAGGTTCTTCCAGTCGTAATCACATATTACACTGACAAGAGCTTCGACTTCATCGTAAAGACTCCGCCGGTTGCAGTTCAGCTGAAAGAGGTCGCCAAGATCAAGAGCGGCTCCGCTCAGCCTAACCGTAAGAAAGTGGCAGAGATCACTTGGGATCAGGTAAAGACAATTGCTCAGGACAAGATGCCGGATTTGAACTGTTTTACTTTAGACTCAGCAATGCGCATGGTTGCAGGCACTGCGAGAAGCATGGGTATAACCGTGAAAGGGGACTTCCCTGAAAACAATTAATAATCTTCAGACAAATGGGAAAACTGACAAAAAATCAAAAGTTGGCTTTAGCGAAGATTGAATCCGGGAAGGCTTATACGTTGAACGAGGCAGCTGCGAAGGTGAAGGAAGCTTCTTTCGAGAAGTTTGACGCATCTTTCGATATTGATGTCCGTCTTGGCGTGGATCCCCGTAAAGCCGACCAGATGGTGCGTGGCGTCGTATCGCTTCCCCACGGAACTGGCAAGGAGGTCAAAGTGCTCGTATTGTGCAATGCTGATGCTGAGGCTGCCGCTAAGGAAGCAGGTGCGGACTATGTTGGTCTTGACGAATATATTCAGAAGATCAAGGAAGGATGGACCGATGTTGACGTGATCATCACTCAGCCTTCCGTCATGGGTAAGCTCGGTCCTTTAGGCCGTATTCTCGGCCCCCGCGGACTTATGCCTAACCCCAAGAGCGGTACGGTGACTATGGATGTCGCTAAGGCTGTCAAGGAAGTAAAGCAGGGTAAGATTGACTTCAAGGTTGACAAGACAGGTATTATCCATGCCTCTATCGGCAAGGTCTCGTTCTCTCCTGAGAATATGGCCGACAACGCCAAAGAGTTCATCAATACTCTGATCAAGCTTAAACCCGCCACTTCAAAGGGAACATACATCAAGAGCATTTATCTTTCAAGCACCATGGGGCCCGGCGTAAAAGTCGATCCTAAGTCGGTCGCTGAATAATATTTAAAACGACTAACGAAATGAAAAAGGAAGATAAAGCTATTATAATCGCCAAGATAGGCGAGGAGCTGGCAAATTACAGCTGCGTATATCTCACTCAGACTTCGGGTCTGGATGCAGAGAAGACAAGCAACCTTCGCAGGGCTTGTTTCGGTGCGGACGTAAAAATGCTTTGTGTGAAGAATACTCTTCTCCGCAAGGCATTCGAGGCANNTGAGGCAAGCGATGTTGATTATTCGGGCCTTTACGATCTGCTTCACGGAGAGACAACTCTTCTTCTCAGCAATGTAGGTAACGCTCCTGCAAAGCTCATCAAGAAATTCCGTGATAAAAACGACACGCTCCCCATGCTTAAGGGCGCATATGTCGAAGAATCGATCTACATCGGTGAGGACCAGTTGGAAACCCTCGCCAACATCAAGAGCAAAAACGAACTTA
>DAAV01000073.1:40883-41686 GCA_001701295.1 Bacteroidales bacterium H10 | reverse complement strand
TTATCAGCTCACTTCAGTCCGGTGCCAATAAGCTTCACGGCATCCTTGAGACTCTTTCCAAAAAAGAAGCATAATCCAAGTTTAAAAATTCAAAAAAACATATACGAAAATGGCAGATTTGAAAGCATTTGCAGAACAGCTTGTTAACCTTACAGTAAAGGAAGTTAACGAACTCGCTGAGATCCTCAAGACTGAATACGGCATCGAGCCCGCAGCTGCAGCTGTGGCTGTTGNNCAGCTGTTGCAGTAGCTGCCGGTCCCGCAGCCGGCGCTCCCGCTGCTGAGGAAAAAACAAACTTTGATGTAGTGCTCAAGGCAGCCGGCGCAAGCAAGCTCGCAGTTGTTAAGCTCGTTAAGGAGCTTACTGGTCTTGGCCTGAAAGAGGCTAAAGAGCTCGTTGACGGTGCTCCCAACACAATCAAGGAAGGTCTTCCCAAGGCTGAGGCTGAGGGTCTGAAAAAGCAGCTCGAAGAGGCTGGTGCCGAGGTTGAGCTCAAATAAGATACCCACAAATTCACAAATAGGTTAGGAACACTTCTGTGTTCTTAACCTTTTGTGGCATTTACTCTTCTCTTCCATCGACTATCTCTCCTTTCCCTCCGTGTAGACGGAGCGGCCATATCCCTTGTTGCGGCATGAACCGAAAAATATCTTTTTTCAGGTGGAATACCGCCTATAAGGGCAAGCCTTGAGACTTTTTTATGATTCTTTAGGAATTATTTATTGTTTCAGGCACTTTTTATGTGTCATTTCGATTGTGTCGCAATTGATGGCACAGGGGAGTACTCCTCCGGTTGCAGCCC
>DAAV01000073.1:36801-40872 GCA_001701295.1 Bacteroidales bacterium H10 | reverse complement strand
ATAGAATCTTAAATTACACCAAATGTCAGTAAAATTAACCGAAAAGCCGCGTGTAAATTTCGCGTCGATCAAGAATCCGTTGCCCTTCCCTGACTTTCTTGAGGTTCAGCTGAAGTCGTTCCGTGATTTCTTGCAGCTCGACACGCCACCCGAACAGCGCAAAAACCAAGGACTGTACAAGGTGTTTGCAGAGAATTTCCCTATAGCAGACACCCGCAACAATTTTGTGTTGGAGTTTCTTGACTATTATATTGACCCGCCCAGATACTCTATAGATGAATGTCTTGAGCGCGGACTGACTTATAGCGTTCCTCTGAAAGCAAAGCTCAAGCTTTATTGTACTGACCCCGATCATGAGGATTTCGACACGACAATAGACAATGTGTTCCTGGGTCCTATCCCTTATATGACCGATCAGGGTACTTTTATCATTAACGGTGCCGAACGTGTGGTTGTGTCACAGCTCCACCGTTCTCCGGGTGTTTTCTTCGGCAATAGCGTACACGCTAACGGAACAAAGCTTTACTCGGCACGTATCATCCCGTTCAGAGGTAGTTGGATAGAATTCGCGACTGACATCAACAATGTCATGTACGCATATATCGACCGTAAGAAGAAACTTCCGGTCACCACTCTTTTGCGTGCTATCGGTTTTGAATCTGACAAAGATATTATACAGATCTTCGATCTTGCAGAAGAAATCAAAGTCAACAAGACAAACCTTCTTAAAGTCCGCGGTCGCAAACTCGCCGGTCGTGTGATGAATAGTTCTGTCGAGGATTTCGTAGATCCCGATACGGGTGAGGTGACGACCGTGGAGCGTAATACCATTGTAGTGGAGCGCGGAAGCGAGGTCACCGATGAAAATATCGATGCGATTCTCGAAAGCGGTGTCAAGTCCATTCTCCTTGAAAAAGAGAATGTGAGTGCCATCGACTACAGTATCATTTTCAATACTCTTGCCAAAGACTCGTCCAATAGCGAGCAGGAGGCTGTGACATACATCTATCGTCAGTTGCGCAATGCCGATCCACCGGATGCAGCTTCTGCGCGAGAGGTTATTCAGAGTCTTTTCTTCAGTGAGAAGCGTTATGACCTCGGCGAGGTTGGCCGTTACAGGATAAATAAGAAACTTGGTCTTGATACTCCGATGGATGTGAAAGTTCTCACCCGAGAAGATATAATAGCCATCATAAAGTATCTCATCGAGCTTATTAACGCCAAGAGTGATGTCGATGATATCGACCACCTCAGCAACCGACGCGTCCGCACTGTGGGCGAGCAGCTTTACAATCAGTTCGGAGTGGGTCTGGCCCGCATATCACGTTCGATCCGTGAAAAGATGAACGTTCGCGACAACGAGGTTTTTAAGCCTATTGACCTTATTAACGCCAAAACCATTTCTGCGGTAATCAATACGTTCTTCGGCACGAATGCTCTTTCCCAGTTCATGGATCAGACCAATCCTCTGGCGGAGATCACTCATAAACGCCGTATGTCGGCCCTGGGTCCCGGCGGTCTGTCGCGTGAGCGTGCCGGCTTCGAGGTCCGAGACGTACACTATACTCATTACGGCCGTCTGTGTCCTATCGAGACACCTGAAGGCCCGAACATCGGTCTGATATCTTCTCTTTGCGTTTATGCGAAGATCAACAATCTCGGTTTTATCGAGACTCCTTACCGCAAGGTGGAAAATGGCGTTGTCGATCTCAACAATGACAATGTGGTCTATCTGACAGCTGAGATTGAAGAAGGTCAGACCATAGCGCAGGGCAATGCCCCTGTCAATGATGACGGTTCGTTCGTCAATCCGCGTGTGAAGGCTCGTCTTGACGCGGACTTCCCGATTGTGGCTCCCACTGAGCTGCAGCTTATGGATGTGGCGCCTATACAGATTGCCTCGATCGCGGCATCGCTGATTCCATTCCTTGAGCATGATGACGCGAACCGTGCGCTTATGGGATCGAACATGATGCGTCAGGCTGTGCCTCTGTTGCGCAGCGAGGCTCCTATTGTGGGTACCGGTATCGAGGGTCAGCTTATACGCGATTCCCGTACGCAGATCATGGCTGAAGGCGCAGGCGTTATCGAATATGTCGACGCGACCGTTATCCGTATCCGTTACGACCGTACGGAGGATGAGGAATTCGTTCAGTTCGAGTCTGCTGTCAAGGAATACAAACTTCCGAAGTTCCGCCGTACCAATCAAGGTACGACTATTGATCTTCGTCCAATATGTGACAAGGGCCAGCGTGTGGAGAAGGGAGATATTCTCACCGAAGGTTATTCGACAGAGAAGGGAGAACTCGCACTAGGACGTAACCTTAAAGTGGCGTTCATGCCATGGAAGGGTTACAATTATGAGGACGCCATCGTGCTTAATGAGCGTATGGTCCGCGAGGATATTCTTACCTCTGTTCACGTCGACGAGTATACACTTGATGTGCGTGAGACAAAACGAGGTATGGAGGAACTTACATCGGATATACCTAATAANNTAATGTCAGCGAGGACGCTACGAAGGATCTTGACGAGCAGGGTATCATCCGCGTGGGCGCGTATGTAGTGCCAGGTGACATCATGATCGGTAAGATCACTCCTAAGGGAGAATCCGATCCTACACCTGAGGAGAAACTGCTCCGTGCCATATTCGGCGACCGTGCCGGCGACGTGAAGGATGCTTCTCTTAAGGCCTCACCCTCGCTCAAGGGCGTTGTGATCGGACGCAACCTCTTCTCTAAGGCTGTGAAGAAAAAGAGCTCCAAGAATTCTGTCAATTCAGAGATAGAGCAGCTCGAGAACGAATATCAGAAGCGTCAGGATGCCTTGAAGGAGATCATGGTCGGCAAGATGCAAACTCTCCTCAAAGGTCAGGTTTCTGAAGGCGTCAAGGATTATATCGGCTCCGACATCGTGGCCAAAGGCAGCACATTCGATAATGTGAACTTCGGCACTATCGATTATGAGACTGTTCATATCTCCAACTGGACTGCCGACGAACGCATAAACCGTATGGTAGGTGAACTTATCACCAACTATATGCGCAAGTCCAAGGAGATCGACAGCGAACTCAGACGCAAAAAACTTGACATAACCATCGGTGACGAGCTTCCTTCGGGAATCATGCAGATGGCGAAAGTCTACATTGCCAAGAAAAGAAAGATCGGTGTCGGCGACAAGATGGCGGGACGTCACGGTAACAAGGGTATCGTATCGCGCGTAGTTCGTCAGGAAGATATGCCGTTCCTTGAAGACGGTACTCCTGTCGATATCGTCCTTAACCCTCTGGGTGTGCCTTCGCGTATGAACCTCGGACAGATATTCGAGACCGTTCTCGGATGGGCAGGCCGTGAGCTCGGCGAGAAGTTCGCCACTCCTATTTTCGACGGAGCGTCGCTCGACGATCTTAATGCCTGGACCGACAAGGCAGGTCTGCCGCGTTATGGCAAGACTTATCTTTACGACGGTGGTACAGGTGACCGCTTCGACCAGCCCGCAACGGTAGGTGTTATCTATATGCTTAAGCTCGGCCACATGGTCGAGGACAAGATGCACGCCCGTTCTATCGGTCCGTATTCTCTTATCACGCAGCAGCCGCTCGGAGGTAAGGCTCAGTTCGGTGGACAGCGTTTCGGAGAGATGGAGGTATGGGCACTCGAGGCATTCGGCGCCGCTCATATCCTTCAGGAGATTCTGACCATCAAGTCCGATGACGTGGTCGGCCGAAGCAAAGCCTATGAGGCGATTGTCAAAGGTGACCCGATGCCAAATCCCGGCATTCCCGAATCACTCAATGTGCTCCTTCACGAGCTTCGCGGCCTCGGCCTGAGCATCACGCTCGATTAATAATTAATTCAGAACATCCTTTCGGTATCTGCCGCCGGACTTTCCGGCGGCAATTACCGGATTAAACGAGGAATCAAAATATGGCTTTTAGAAGAGATAACAAGATTAAAAGCAACTTCACGAAGATCACTATCGGACTTGCTTCTCCCGAAGAAATAAAGGAGAAGTCAAGCGGCGAGGTGCTCAAGCCCGAGACCATCAATTACCGTACTTACAAACCGGAAC
>DAAV01000073.1:24253-36718 GCA_001701295.1 Bacteroidales bacterium H10 | reverse complement strand
TCCGCCGTGAGCGTATGGGCCATATCGAACTTGTAGTGCCGGTTGCACACATCTGGTACTTCCGTTCGCTCCCCAACAAGATAGGCTACCTGCTCGGTATTCCGTCAAAGAAACTTGAGGATATCATCTATTACGAGCGTTATGTGGTGATCAATCCCACCGACGTAGAGGTGGAACTCGAGCCTGGCAAGCCACGCAAACTGGAGCGTCTCGAACTCCTTTCCGAGGAACAATATATGAAAGTCATGGAGACTCTGCCCGAAGGCAATGAACTTCTTGAGGACACCGATCCCAATAAGTTTATCGCAAAGATGGGTGCAGAGGCCATCTATGATCTTTTACAGAATATAGACCTTGTGACTCTTGCCGCCGAATTGCGTGAGCGTGCCAACACCGATGGCTCGCAGCAGCGCAAGACAGAAGCCCTCAAGCGTCTGCAGGTCGTAAACTCATTTATCGCATCGTCCAACCGCAACCGTCCCGAATGGATGGTACTGAAGGCTGTTCCGGTCATTCCGCCTGAACTCCGTCCTCTTGTTCCACTCGACGGCGGACGATTCGCTACTTCTGACCTCAACGATCTCTATCGTCGCGTGATCATAAGAAACAACCGTCTCAAGAGACTTATCGAGATACAGGCTCCGGAAGTCATTCTCCGCAATGAGAAGCGTCTTCTTCAGGAGGCAGTCGATTCTCTCCTTGACAACAGTCGCAAGTCTTCGGCTGTCAAGAGCGATGTGAACCGTCCTCTGAAGTCTCTCTCGGATTCGCTTAAAGGTAAACAGGGTCGCTTCCGTCAGAACCTGCTCGGTAAACGTGTGGACTATTCGGCCCGTTCGGTTATCGTCGTCGGTCCTGAGCTTAAGATGCATGAGTGCGGTATTCCCAAACTTATGGCGGCGGAACTTTATAAGCCTTTCGTGATCCGTAAACTTATCGAGCGCGGTATCGTCAAGACTGTGAAGAGCGCCAAGAAGATCGTCGACCGCAAGGAGCCGGTGGTATGGGATATTCTCGAACATGTGATGAAGGGTCATCCCGTGCTTCTGAACCGTGCCCCGACGCTTCACCGTCTCGGTATCCAGGCATTCCAGCCCCGCATGATCGAGGGCAAGGCCATTCAGCTCCATCCCTTGGCATGTACGGCATTCAACGCCGACTTCGACGGTGACCAGATGGCAGTCCATCTTCCTCTGAGCAATGAGGCCATCCTTGAGGCTCAGATGCTGATGCTCGGTGCGCATAACATCCTTAACCCCGCCAATGGAGCGCCTATCACCGTGCCGTCGCAGGACATGGTGCTCGGACTTTATTACATCACCAAGCTCCGCAAAGGCGACAAAGGTGAGGGCACTGTATTCTATGGTCCGGAAGAGGCCGAGATCGCTTACAATGAGGGCCGCGTGACACTCCACGCGCCTGTGACTATCCTCGTGGAGGATGTGGTCGACGGCAAACATGTCAAGGTTCTCAAAGAAAACACCTCAGTGGGACGTGTGCTTTTCAACCAGTATGTGCCTAAGGAAATCGGGTATGTCAACGAGATCATCTCCAAGAAGTCTCTGCGAGGCATCATCAGCAATGTAATCAAGACTTGCGGTGTGACACGTTCGGCACAGTTCCTTGACGATATCAAGAATCTCGGTTACCGCATGGCATTCCGCGGCGGTCTGAGCTTCAACCTCGGTGATGTCATCATTCCTGAAGAGAAAGCGAAATATGTTGCCGAAGGCCATGCGCAGGTCGAGGAAGTGCTCAATAACTATGCTATGGGTTTCATCACCGGTAACGACCGTTACAATCAGGTGATCGATATATGGACACATGTCAATGACCATCTCGCATCGACTCTGATGAAGCAGATGGAAGAGGACCAGCAGGGATTCAACTCAGTCTACATGATGCTTGATTCCGGTGCCCGTGGTTCTANNCTGGTATGCGTGGTCTTATGGCCAAGCCTCAGAAAGCCGGTGCGGAAGGTGGCCAGATCATCGAGAACCCTATCCTTGCGAACTTCAAGGAGGGTCTTTCGGTGCTCGAGTACTTCATTTCTACCCACGGTGCCCGGAAGGGTCTTGCCGATACCGCGCTTAAGACCGCCGACGCAGGTTATCTTACCCGTCGTCTTGTGGACGTGGCCCATGACGTGATCATCAATGAAGAGGATTGCGGCACATTGCGTGGTCTTGTCTGCACCGAGATCAAGAACAATGAGGAAGTAGTGGCTTCTCTGTCAGAGCGTATTCTGGGCCGTGTATCCGTGCACGATGTCGTGGATCCGTACAATCCGGAAGATATCATCGTACATGCCGGCGAGGAAATCACTGAAGCCGCCGCCGACCGGATAGAGAAATCACCCATAGAGTCCGTGGAGATCCGTTCGGTTCTTACATGCGAGTCCAAGAAGGGTGTATGTGCCAAGTGTTATGGCCGCAACCTCTCGACACACCGCATGGTGCAGAAGGGAGAGGCTGTCGGTGTGATCGCGGCGCAGTCTATCGGTGAGCCGGGTACACAGCTTACTCTTCGTACATTCCACGTCGGTGGTGTCGCCGGTAACGTGGCTGCAAAGAAAGATGTCACCACCCGTCATGACGGCCGTCTCGAGATCGAGGAGCTCCGTACGGTCAAAGACAAGGACGGTGTCGATATAGTAGTGGGCCGTATGGCCGAGATGCGAATCGTGGAGCCAAAGTCTGGAATCGTTCTTATGAACGCCAACATTCCTTATGGTTCGCGTCTATATTGCAAGGATGGTCAGGAAGTCGCTTCCGGAACCATGATCTGCGAATGGGACCCTTTCAACGCCGTTATCGTGGCAGAGGAAGGCGGTACGGTAAAATTCGAGAATGTCGAGGAAGGTGTGACTTATCGTGTCGAATCTGAGGAAGGTACGAATCTTCACGAAAAGATTATCATTGAGTCGAAAGACCGTACCAAGGTTCCTTCGGCGCAGCTTTACAGCTCGAACGGAGACCTTATCCGCACTTATTCACTTCCTGTGGGTGCCCACCTTCTGATAAACGAGGGCGACAAGCTGACTCCGGGTGAGGTGTTCGTGAAGATTCCACGTGCGTCAAACAGTGCGGGTGACATCACCGGTGGTCTTCCACGTGTCACCGAGCTTTTCGAGGCCCGCAACCCGTCGAACCCGGCAGTGGTTTCAGAGATTGACGGTGAGGTCATGATCGGAAAGATCAAGCGTGGTAACCGTGAGATTTCAGTCACAAGCAAACTCGGACAGGAGAAGAAGTATCTCGTGCCTCTGTCGAAACAGATTCTTGTTCAGGAAAATGATTATGTACGTGCCGGTACTCCCTTGTCCGACGGAGCGATCACGCCCGAGGATATCCTCAATATCATGGGCCCGACCGCCGTTCAGGAGTACATAGTGAACGAGGTTCAGGATGTGTACCGCATGCAGGGTGTGAAGATCAATGACAAGCACTTTGAGGTTATTGTACGCCAGATGATGCGCAAGGTGAACATCATCGATCCAGGTGATACTCGCTTCCTTGAGCAGCAGGTTGTCGACAAACGAGACTTCATGGATGAGAACGACAATATCTGGGGCAAGAAGTACATTACCGATGCAGGCGACAGCCAGACCTATCGTGCAGGTATGATCATCACCCAGCGTAAGCTTCGTGACGAGAATTCATCACTCAAGCGCAAGGATCTCCGCACCATGACTGTGCGTGACGCTGTGCCGGCTACATCACGCCAGATTCTTCAGGGTATCACGCGTGCCGCCCTTCAGACTTCCAGCTTTATGTCGGCCGCTTCATTCCAGGAAACCACCAAGGTGCTTAACGAGGCTGCTATCAATGGCAAGTCCGATACGCTCGAGGGCATGAAGGAGAACGTGATCTGCGGACATCTGATTCCTGCCGGAACAGGTCTGCGCGAATATCAGAAACTTGTTGTCGCCAACAAGGAGGAACTGGCCGCGCTGCAGCTCACAGACAGTCCCGAAGCCATAATCGATGTAGAACATATTGACATCAACGGCTGAAGACCGTTATGATAAATCAATGCTCGCCGTTCCGGCAAGTCCGGTACGGCGGGCATTTTTTATATAATTCCACAACACAAAACTTTTGAATCATGTATCAGAGACAAGTTACATTCGGCGAGGCTGTAAACAAGGCTCTTGCCCAGAATTATTGCAATTTTAACGGTCGTGCATCCCGTTCGGAATATTGGTGGTATGTGCTTTTTACAGCTATACTCGGTATGGCAATTGGATTTATCCTTGGTATCTTCGGGGCAGGGACATCGGTCGTATCAGCCATTCAGGGAGTTGTGTCTCTTGCTTTGCTCCTTCCCGGTTTGGGATTATCTGTCCGTCGCCTTCACGATATTTCCAAAAGCGGATGGTGGATTTTTATCGCGCTTATACCTCTGGCAGGAGCAATCCTTTTGCTTGTATGGTTCTGCAAGCCTTCTGATCCGGGAAGCAATGAATATGGTCCCGAGCCTAATATGGCGGATTGAATTATTTACGGAAATAAAATATACGCTCGTGTCAGCCTGACGCGAGCGTATATTTTATTAGCCTCTTTGTTTATCTCAGGCGTAAGAGTGCATTACGCGTGATAAGGACTCATGTATCTTTGGGGTCCCAACTCCAGAATTCTCCCCAGCTTACATCTGCCCATACTGATCCTACAAAATTCTTATTTCGGCTACGCGCAATTCTCGATAATTTTTATTACATTTGTAAAATAAAATAGATTGTTGCTTTTCAATTGGAAAGATACAATGATAAAGTAATTGATCGGATTAAACATATATCAGAAGCACAGGCAATTGATATATGAGGTTTTAAAATCACTTACTTAATTGATAACGCACTAATATATTGAACCTTATGAAGAAAATTTTAATGACATTGGCTTTGGCCATGGCCGGAGGGCTTTCAATCAATGCCGGTACGCTGATTGATTTCTTTAATAATAATGTACGCCCTGTTGCAACTATGATTATGGATGCTCCTGCAGAGGAAATCGAGAAGGAGGGTCTTAAGTCTATAACCACTGCCATGCTTTCTGAGGAGGTGGCAGATAAAATCTCGCAGGAAATCAAATTTGCGGAACCTGTGACTATGTTTCTTAATTCAAACGAGGGAGGGAATGTCGTCAAGGCATGGATGCTTCCTTCCGGAGCAGAAACTGAAGCCTTTCTGCTGATCAAAAGTCCACAGACAAATATTGCAATTATAATGATCGGAGATGAGAACTCAATCTCCAAATCCGTTCAGGAATAATAAACCGATTACTTTATATATAAAGGGGAGACGCATGGATAATTCTACGCGTCTCCCCTTTGGTTTAATAAGATCATCCTTTTGTCAGGAATTAATCTTATGCAGTCTGAGCATATGTTTTATAACAATGAGATCGAGCGGTGGATAAAGGCCGACAGATCTTCTCCTTTAAGCAATCCACTCTGCAAAAGAGCGAGATCAATGATCTGTTTGAGAACAGGCTGAGTGGAGGCGTATTCCTTGATGAGTTTATCTTCTTCGGCACGTTTCTCCTCGACAGTCTTTTCTTTATCGGCTATGCGGGTCTTAAGAGGTTCTTTCTCGGTATCATCTTTCTTTTCATTCATCTCTTTGCGCAGAGTCTCTATTTCATTGTTGAGCGTCTCTATTTCCGCGCGTACCGGTAACAGTTCGCTTTCAAGCGCGGCTTTACCATCCTCGACAATCTTTTTGACAGCCGGTTGTTCGGTATTGACTACCAATGCATACATGCTTGGCATGGAGCCGTAGAAGTTCATACTAGGTTGCAGAGCCGCCATTTCTTTCATACGGCGCATCATTTCATTCTGAGTGATAGTCGCCGGTGCGTCGGTCTTGCCGAGAGATGTGTATTCTACAATAAAATTTGTATCCTTTATCTCGGGCATCTGGCTGCGGAACATGCCGGTAACTATGTCTGCCTCGAGGGGAGACAGATTGGCACTCTTGTCATCGTTTTTCGCGATCAGACGTTCGGGGGTGTCGGAGTCGACACGTACAAAACGGATTTTCTCAAGCTTGCTCTCAAGCATATGGATAAGATGCTGGTCGAGCTGACCGTCAAGAAGGAGTACATTATAGCCTTTCTCTTCTGCCGCTTTAATATATGAGTATTGTGCGGTCTTGTCGGTGGCATACAGATATATGATCGTGTTTTCACGGTCGGTCTGAGCTGATTCGACAAGAGTGCGGTACTCATCGAGTGTGTAATAATTGTCGTTGACATCACGGAGCAGGAAGAATTTCTTTGAGGCTTCGTAGAACTTCTCGTCCGTAAGCATGCCATACTTTATGAAGACCTCTATGTCATTCCATTTCTGTTCGAAAGACTTGCGGTCATCCTTGAACATTCTGTCGAGTTTCTCCGCAACCTTTTTGGAGATATAGGAAGATATCTTCTTGACCTGCTGGTCGGCCTGCAGATAGCTGCGGCTCACGTTCAGCGGAATGTCGGGAGAATCGATGACACCTTGCATGAGCATCATGAATTCCGGAACGACGCCTTCTACCTGATCCGTCACATATACCTGATTGCAGTAGAGCTGAATACGGTTCTGGCGGATATCGATATTGTTTTTGATTTTCGGGAAATAAAGTATTCCTGTAAGATTGAAGGGATAATCCACATTCAGGTGTATCCAGAACATGGGATCTTCTTCTCCGGGACGCAGTTCATGATAAAACTCGAGATAATCCTTGTCTGTGAGTTCCGTAGGCTTCTTTGTCCAGAGAGGTTCCGTGGAATTGACAATATTGTCTTTGTCGGAGTCCACATATTTGCCGTCTTTCCATTCCTGGACTTTCCCGCTGATGACCGGAACCGGCAGGAACCGGCAATATTTCTTAAGCAAAGCGTCTATGCGAGTCTGTTCCAGAAACTCCTTGTTGTCATCGTCTATATAAAGAATGATATCGGTTCCTCGCGATGTTTTCTCTGTTTCCTGCATTTCGAATTCCGGACTCCCGTCGCATGTCCATTCCACAGCTTTTGCACCTTCTTTGTAAGAAAGAGAGCGGATAATTACTTTCTTTGATACCATGAAGGCGGAGTAGAATCCCAGTCCGAAGTGACCTATGATGGAATTGGCGTTATCCTTATATTTTTCAAGAAATTCCTCCGCACCCGAGAATGCTATCTGATTAATGTATTTCTCGATGTCATCGGCGTCCATGCCTATGCCGTGATCGGATACAGTCAATGTGCCGGCTTCTTTGTCGATTGCTACACGCACATTCATTTCGCCGAGTTCACCTTTGAATTCTCCGAACGATGCCAGAGTTTTCAGTTTCTGTGTGGCATCGATGGCATTCGAAACTAACTCACGTAAGAAGATCTCGTGATCGCTGTAAAGAAATTTTTTGATAACGGGGAAGATATTTTCGGTAGTAACCCCGATTTTACCTTTTGCCATAATATTATGAATTTGTTATTTTCTATTGTATAAAAGCAAAACTGCGGGACGGTCAGAAACCGCCCCACAGTTTTATAACAAATATTGTGCCGAATTGCTCAGTATGGTCAGACTCATGTAATATGAGCCTGCAGAGCCCGCGCCGCCTGTCCATATGTCAGGTCAGACTGCATGCGCGATAGAAGAGCGTTTGCGAAAGGCATTCTCTTAAGCAGTCTGAAGGCAAGCATGTCCGCTTCTTCCTGTGTGATGACTTCGGAGGCAAGTCTCATGCAATAGTCTTCAGTCATCTCTTCCAATGGAAACAGATAAGTGGCGAGCAGTCGCGATTCCCGGACATCCTTGTCCGCCCAAAGGCTTTCCGCGAGTTCCAGAGAGGGTTGCAGACCGCGCGCTATTTCTGCAATTCTCGGGATATCGAGTTCCGNNCGAAAATTATTTTATAGGGCATGCCGTAACGGCGCAGTGTGTCAGCCACCGCACCGTTACGATATGTGAAAAAAAGATGTTTGATCTCTTTCATCGGTCTGTCGTCATAAGGGAATGGTTATTTTGTCAGAGGTGAGTAGTCACGGCTGAGACGAAGCATCTGTTCGGAGTAATTCTCGGGCCATGAAATGGTCACGTCGATAATCTCTCCCTTGTCATCAAGCACCGGGGTATAGACAGGATTGATAAATCCTCTGTAGGGAGGGATGTCAAGTTTGGAGAAGCGGTCGAGCACTTCCTTGTGCAGTTTCGGATCAACCTTGACGGCATATTTCTGTATCAGATCATTGCCGGCTTTATAGTCTCCCTCGCTCTTGATGCGCTGTATCTCGCCGAGCAATTGTCCGAAAAGATTGCGCATCTCGCGGTAGTCATTGATCTTGACATATGTCTTGCCACCTTTTTTGACAAGTTCTACAACGTCTTTGCCTCCTTTACCTTTCTTTTTGCCGTTGGCAAGAACCCATTTCGCTATCAGCTGACGGTTGCGCATATGAGCCTCTTCTATGTCATTGCCAGGTTCGATGCGGTTGAGCTGTGTCATAAGGCCGTTGAGCATATATTTGTAATATTCGGCCTGATATGCGTCAGGATTGACGAGAATACCGAGTTCGAGGAGTTTCGGGTCTGCCAGATAATAGAGAGCGAAGAGGTCGGCGCGTGCTTCCTCAAGAGCTGAACCGTTTTCCTTCAGCGCATCTCCGTCGACACCCGGCAGGAGTTGGCCGGACGCATGACCCAGACACTCATGAAGGTCCGTATGGAGCATGTCGGTGATGTAAAGATAGTCGTCCATGATCTTTGATGTCGGCTTGTCGATCACGAACTCTTCGTTGAAGCCGTTGCCATGGCTGGCCATCTCGTACGCTTCGGTGATATTTTCTATTGTAACCGATTTAGAACCGTGGGCCGCGCGTATCCAGTTCGAGTTCGGGAGGTTGATGCCGATGGCTGTCGATGGGAATGCATCGCCGGCAAGCATGGCGGCGTTGATTACTTTTGCAGATACTCCCTTGACATTTTCTTTCTTGAATCGTTTGTCGACGGGGGAGTTGTCTTCGAACCATTGGGCGTTGGAAGAAATAGTCTCAGTGCGTGACGAGGATTTGGCATTCTTGAAGTTAACGTATGATTCCCATGATCCGGTCATGCCGAGCGGGTCGCCGTAACTTTCGATAAATCCGTTTACGAAATCCACATCGGATTTTGTATCCTCGGCCCAGAGGATGGAATACTCGTCGAACGTACGGAGATCTCCTGTTATGTAGAAATCTATCAGAGCGGTGATGTAAGCTTTCTGGGCGTCATTTTCCGCCACACTTTTTGCCTTGTCAAGCCAATAGATTATCTGTGAGATGGCGGGTCCATAAAGTCCGTTAAGACAATATACCTCTTCTTTCAGTTTGCCGTCCTTGTCTTTCACAACCTTGGCGTTGAGTCCGTAGGAAATCGGGGTAGTATCCTTAGGATCTTTCATGGCTTCATAAAAAGCCTCCACTTCTTTCTGGGTCACACCATCGCCATAAAGATTGCCTGCGGAAGTTGCCACGACGTCCTGTGTGCCGTCTTGATTGACGCGTTTCGGCATTACTGAAGGATTGAAAATAACTTCAGTCAGTTTGTCGATCATCTGTTCGGGCGTCTCTCCCTCTTCAAGTGGCAGGCAGCAAGGGCTTATTTTGCCGGTCTCGGTCAGGAAAAACTCTTTGGAAAACTCCGGTTTGAATTTATCTGTCGAATAGTGGTGGTGGATGCCGTTGCCGAACCATACCTGTTTCAGATATTTTTCGAATGCCTTGAAATCCGCGGAATTACGGTCACCTTCATAATTCTGGTATATTTTTTCCAGAAGCTGACGTATCTGGAGATTATAGCGGCCGTTCTGGTCCCATATGATATCGCGGCCCATCTGGGCAGCCTGGGTGAGATAATAAACCATCGTACGTTGCCGGGGTGTCAGACGTTCGAATTCGGGAACTTCATAACGAAGTACTTCTATATCTGCGAAACGGTCAACATGGTAGTTGAAGTTCTTGTCGACATAGGCGTTGGCATTCAGACCTGCCATTGTGCCTATTATCAATGTCGGAATAATCTTTTTCATATCGATATGTTGTTATTGATTTTAGGTTCGAAGCAATTTTAAACAGACAGAAGATCTCTTGAGGGTATTACTCTACTGAGAGGACAAGTCCTTTCAGATATTCTCCTTCCGGATGTGATATGTCTATCGGATGGTCCGCCGGCTGTGATAGCTGATGAAGTATTCTTACTTTACGTCCGGATTTGGCGGCTGCCGTAAATACAGCCATGCGAAACATATCCCTGCTTATGGCCTGTGAACAAGAGAATGTGAATAGAATTCCTCCTGGCTTTATTTTCTCGAATGCCTTGGCGTTAAGCTTGCGATATCCTATAAGTCCGTTCTTGATCGCGCCACGATGTTTGGCGAATGCCGGCGGATCAAGTACAATCAGATCGTATTTGTTATCGGGCATATCTCCTAAAAACTTGAATGCGTCTTCGGCATAAGTCCTATGGCGTGTGTCACCGGGGAAGTTCAGGGCTATATTCGCATCCGTGAGAGCGGCCGCCTTGCTTGACGAATCGACTGAATCCACGCTAAGGGCGCCTCCCCTCATGGCGTAGACTGAAAAACCTCCAGTATAGCAGAACATATTCAATACGGTCTTTCCGGCGGAAAATTTTTCGAGCAGACGGCGGTTTTCGCGTTGGTCCACAAAAAAGCCGGTCTTTTGTCCTTTCAGCCAGTCGATGTTGAATTGAAGTCCGTTTTCTGTGGCGATATTGCCGTCATAACTGCCGACGAGATATTCGTTTTCCGGATCGAGTCCCGCCTTGTAGGGGAGGGTCGTCTCGCTCTTGTAATACACATTCCTGATACGCGCTTCCGGCAGTCGTGTCAGAGCGTCGGCTATTGTCCGACGGGCGAAATGCATGCCCGGCGAGTGCGCCTGTACGACTGCTGTGTCTCCATATATGTCGACAATCAGTCCGGGTAAGAAATCTCCTTCTCCGTGTACGAGGCGGAAACAGTTATTGTCTTTGCGGATCAGTCCGAGTGTGCGCCGCAATTCATAGGCGCTTGTCAGACGTTGGAAATAGAAATCCTCGGGAAGTCCCGAGATCCCGAATTCAAGTATGCGTACGGAAATGCTTCCTATCTGGTAGTGTCCTGTCCCCAATATATTGCCTCTGCTGTCACAGACTGTCACAATATCCCCTTCCTCGATGTTGGGAGGAAGAGTGGCTATAGCCCCGGAAAACACCCAGGGGTGGTGCCGGAGCAAGGATTCCTCCTTGCCGGGTCGCAGGCTGATCACTCCTTTTTCTCCAGAGATGACAGGTGTATGCGGTTTGTTATTTTTCAGATATTGTCAGGTTGTATTTTGTGGATAATGGAATCGTGGATCGCCCTATTTGAACAGTCTTATAATATCCATGCCGTTGGCATAGACAAGAAGCAGTATGAGGATTATCATGCCTGTGATCTGGGCATATTCCATGAATTTCTCACTCGGCTTGCGGCGGAATATCACTTCGTAGAGCAGGAACATCACGTGGCCGCCGTCAAGAGCCGGTATGGGCAGAATATTCATGAACGCGAGAGCTACCGACAGGAAGGCCGCGATATTCCAGAATGCTATCCAATCCCATTTCTCCGGGAATATGCTGCCTATGGATCCGAATCCCCCTATAGAACTTGCCCCCTCTTTTGTAAATACCATTTTCATCGACTTGGCATAGTTTACAAGGCGGTCAGTTCCCATTTCGATGCCTCGGGGTATTGATTCGAACAGGCCGTAGTGCTTCTCTTCGTATTTGTAGAATGCCGCCGGATTGACTTCAAGCCCTATGCCCATTTTTGAGTTTGAGGACAGTTGTACCGGTAGAGACAGGGTGTCTGGCCGTTCACCTTTTTGTCTGACCACAGTGATCGCGACAGTCTTGTTGTCGTGACCGGGCAATGTGCGGAAGAAATCCGTAAGGGCAGGAGTAGGAGTTCCGTCTATGGCGATGATTTCATCGCCGGTTTCTATTCCTGCCTTGGCAGCTCCTTCGCCTGCCACCACCTGAGTGACGCGTACCGGAATGCGGTAAGTAAAGAAATTTATCGAGGCAGTGTCGCTTTGGGCTTCCCGGTCGAGATTAAATATGAATTTGTCCGGAATGGCTATGTCGACGGTGTCCTGTCCGTTGCGGAGGACTGTAACAGTCTTTGCCTGCACCATGCTCAGACGTCCTTCGAATGGATTGTCGAGTTCATGACCGTCGGCCATGAGGGGAATGTCTCCGTTATGAAATCCTATTTTTTGAGCTTCTCCGGAATATTCCATTCCCAGTTTCGCTTCCTTGAATGTCACATATCTTTCTCCGGTGGCATATACAATTCCTGCATATATCACAATGGCGAGCAAGAAGTTGAACAGCACACCGGCTATCATGATCAGCAGGCGTTGCCATGCGGGTTTGGAACGGAATTCCCATTTCTGCGCCGGTTGCTTCATTTGTTCG
>DAAV01000073.1:16885-24208 GCA_001701295.1 Bacteroidales bacterium H10 | reverse complement strand
ATATTCGGTATTTCCCCAGAAAGAGTCTTTTTTCTTTTCATTGCCTGATGCGGGGATAGGGGAGACCTGTTCGACCGGACCATCTTCGGAAATTTCGGATTCCGCGCTTTTAAGCTTTTGGGTTTTACCGAAAAAACCGTAATAACGTTTAGGACGCCATTTGAATATTTCTGTCCAGGGATCGAAAAATATATAAAATTTCTCTACGCGCACACCAAACAGACGGGCGAAAAGAAAATGTCCGAATTCATGTATTATCACGAGAATGGCAAATGCCAGTATCAGTTGCACTGCCTTGATTAGAAATGTATCCAAAGGTTAAAAGATTATTAATTGTTAGCTTTGTATATTTGTCACTATGATTCACTCACCGGTAATAATGGCTTCTGCGTATCGGCGTGCCTCAAGATTTGTATGTATGAGATTGTCGAGAGTCACATCTTCTATAAAATCGATTGCAGCCATTGTTTTCTTTACGATATCCGGCATATCGGTAAATCGTATCTTATTGTTGAGAAACGCGGCCACGGCCACTTCGTTTGCTGCGTTGAGTATACAGGGCATGTTGCCTCCCTTTTCAATGGCCTCGAAGGCCATTCCAAGGAGAGGAAATTTTTTCATGTCAGGATCCTCGAATGTTAAAGTTCCATATTCGGTCAATGAGAGTGGTGCGGCGTCCGTAGCAAGACGTTCCGGATATCCGAGAGCATATCGTATCGGCAGATGCATGTCCGGAACACCGAGCTGGGCCTTGACCGAACCGTCACAGAACTCCACCATAGAGTGGACTACGGATTGCGGATGTACAGAGATCTCTATCTTTTTTGCAGGACAGTCAAACAGCCAGCGGGCTTCTATCATTTCGAATCCTTTGTTCATCATGGAAGCTGAGTCGATCGTTACTTTCGCGCCCATATCCCAGTTGGGATGACGCAGAGCATCCTTCACCGTGACATGTTTCAATTCGGATTCAGATAGTTTCCTGAACGGACCGCCGCTTGCAGTGAGTATGATTTTACGCAGTCTGGATCTGTTTTCTCCTACAAGACATTGAAAAATCGCTGAATGTTCACTGTCGACGGGTATGATTTCAGATTCGGAATTTTTTAAGAGTCCGGTTATCAGTTCACCCGCCACTACGAGTGTTTCCTTGTTTGCAAGGGCGATACGCTTTCCTGCGCCGATGGCATGTATGGTGGGTACGAGTCCGCTATATCCTACCATGGCCGTCACCACGGTGTCTGCTTCCGTCATGGCGGCCAGATCGGCTATCGCTTCGTCTCCTGCTTCTACCTCCACATTACNNCACATTAAGATCGGCGAGAGCTTCCTGTAATTTCCCATGTAGATTCTTATCGGCTATTACAACTCTCAGTGGAAGAAACTCTCTTGCTTGAGAAGCAAGCAGTTCCCAGTTCCGACGGGCTACAAGACCGACTACCTGGAATTTTTCCGGATATTCGCGCACGATATCGAGTGTCTGTGTGCCGATGCTTCCGGTGCTTCCGAGTATCACTATATTGGTTGCCTTTTGTTGAGTGGGCTTCATTCTGAAAAAATCTTCTTAATATATTAAGGTGTATCCGTGATGGTCAGATCTGTCTTCAGTCATAGCCTCCCGCGGGGAGATTCGAAACTTTCGGTTTCAGATCCGGAGCTGTGTCCCGGTAAGCCGAGATACTCATATGGTATAATGGCAAGACCGTTATGCCACATCCTTATCTTGAATTTTCTTGTTCCTTTTGAGTCGGGAGCGGGTGCGAGTGCGATTATCTGCCCGGAATTGACGTTATCGCCGATGCCCACAAGAGGTGTGCCGGTCCCGGAATAGGTGGTCACAAATCCTTTGGGGTGCTGAAGTGCCAGAACGTATCCGCGTTCAGTCGGAGAGTAATATAACGCTATGACCGCACCGTCGGCCGCGCATTGTATGCTTTCTTCATAAGGCATGATTATGATGCCTTCTTCCGAAGATTTTGACTCTGTGGTAAAAATACCGTCGGCTGTGACCGGAGAGAAAGCCACGCCGTCAGCAGCCAGAGGCGCGAGGACAGATATATTGAATCTCTCTCGTTCCTCCATCTGCGACACAAACCGCTGCTCTTCATTCGTTGCGGTCATTAGTGAATCGGATGTCAGTTCGCGTGAGACCGGAACGACGGCAGCCGAATCTATAGGTTCCCTTTCCGTGTCCGTCACACGGAAGTAATTGTCTATGTAAGCATTATTCACTTCATACGCCTCCATCAGAGAGTCAAGACGTAGCAGTCCCTCTTCTGTGGCCGATCTCTGTGTTTCCTTGAGATACCCGGGGAGCAGAGTCCTTATAGGTGATACCGAGATAAGGAGGCCGGCTATAAGAAGAGAGCCTATGATCACTCCGGCGACAGCACACCACATGCCGAGACCGGTGNNAATGCGCTTCGTCTTCGATGGTAATCTTGTATTTTTTATGGAAATTCATGCTGCACGACAACGTCCTTTGCTGACAGAAATCAATTTTGTCATATCAGATCTTTATTTAAAAAGCGAAATTAGCAAAAAAAACGCATTATTCAGTAATGCCACTGCTAAAAATCTTTGTCAGGCCCTAAAAACAATGCACAAATCAAAAAAAAAGTGCAAATTAATTTNNACTTTGCAAAAAGTTTCTAAAGAGCGCAGAGGCTCTATGGAGTTGTGCATGCTTTTTACCCTGGTCAAGACAAGTCATGATTTAGGCGCAATATACTGTCAGCAACTCCATTCACTTCAATAAAAAATCGCCATCTTTAGAAAACTGAAACGCGGACAAGTCATCTTCGTGAGAATTTAATCAGAATTAACCCAAAATCGCACAATCTGACTGACAGGACGCACACCATGTTTTAAAATTTTAAATGATTATATGGAATTTTAAAACAAATTAATTGTTTTTAACGTTAATAAAACAGACAATAATTCTATTCTTAAACAATTACAGTATGAAAGCTAAGAATCTTTACTACGTAATGGCTCTTTGCGCTGGTTCGTTTGCATGCAGCAACGTTGCTATGGCGCAAGACGTGTTTGTGGATGATGCTGCTACCGTGACAGAGTTCACATGTGACAACACCAACCACTATTTCTCAAATTGGCGTAACAACTGGTTCATCGAGATCAGCGCCGGTGCTAACCAGCCTCTCGTAGAGCGTGGCTATGTTCATCCCGACCACGCCATGGATGCCGTCGACGGCAAGAAATGGACTGCTACTTACAGCGTGGGCTTCGGTCGCTGGATGAGTCCTTATCTTGGTCTCCGTTTCAAGGGTATGTACGGCTCGCTTCATTGGGATACCCCCAACAATGCAGAGCAGGCTATTTCCAACGCCGGATGGAGCCACTCAAAGCATGCAAGCCTCTCGCTTGAGCTTATGTGGGATATGTTCAACTCTTTCGCAGGTGTTAACCAGAACCGTGTATTCTCTATCATTCCTTTCGTAGGTCTTGGTGGCGATGCAAACTGGGATTTCCTCGGTCAGGGCAAGAAGGGCGAGCCTGTCGCNNTGTCGCTTCAAACTGCCTTCGTGAGTATCCCCGTTCATCAACAGACTTCAAGTCTGTACAGTGGACTCTTCCTGTTACTGCAGGTTTCCAGTTCCGTTTCCGTCTTTCGAAGTATGTTGACTTCTTCGCTGAGGCTCGTGCGGCATTCTATGCTGACAACTGGAACAACAACGTAAGCGGTAACTCATTCGACGCTCTCGTTCAGGCTATGGGCGGTTTCAACTTCAACATCGGCGGCCGCGGCTGGAACACTTTCAACGAGTGCAACTACGTTTCTCAGATCGCCGCTCTCAACGGTCAGGTCAACGACCTCCGCGCACAGCTCCTCGCTTGCGGTCAGACAGTGGCTGCCCTTCAGGCTCAGCTTCCCTGCCCCGAGGTTGTCGAGAAAGACTGTGTCAACGCTCCTCTCATGGCAACAGTACGCTTCACAATCAACAGCGCCAAGATCCTCCCCACAGAGGAAGTCAACATCTACTCTATGGCTGAGTGGCTCAAGGCTAACCCCAACGAGAAGATCATCATCGCCGGTTATGCTGACAAGGATACCGGTACATCTGATTACAACATGAAGCTGTCTCAGCGTCGTGCCGACGCAGTCAAGGCTGAGCTCGTAAATACTTACGGCATCGCCGAGGATCGCCTCTCGACTGCAGCATTCGGTTCGGATGTTCAGGAATATCCTTCACACAACGACTGGAACCGTATCGTAATCTTCAAACAGTAATCTGCTGAGAAGATATATAGATAATATAAGTAGATAATATAAGGAGCCTTCCGTCAGGAGGGCTCCTTTTTTATGTTTTGTTATGGCTGCAATGGGTGTCGGGAATATCTGGAAAAATTACATGCTCCATGTGTTAAATTTAGGATTTGGCCGAACCGTTTAAAGGATTTTAACGTTGAAGTAGTAAATCCGGCGGGAACCATATTATATCAGATCTCCCGCGGAAGGTTTGAAATTTAACTAAATTCTATTCTAAAAAACACACAGTATGAAAGCAAGAAATCTTTACCTCGCAACAGCAATTTGCGCTGGTTCTCTCGCTATCGGAAATGTTGCGAATGCTCAGGATGTATTTGTAGACGACGCCGTAACAGTGACAGAATTTTCATGCGACAATTCAAACCATTATTTCTCAAATTGGCGCAATAACTGGTTTATTGAAATTGGCGCCGGTGCCAACCAGCCACTCGTAGAAAAAGGAACGGCAGGTCATGCCGAACATTCTGTAATGGCCAAGAAATGGACTGCATCGTATAGTTTCGGTTTCGGACGCTGGATGTCTCCTTATCTTGGATTCCGTATCAAGGCAATCGGCGGTGCGTTGCATTGGGACACTCCTGTGCCGGGTGCGGAGGCCTACGGCTGGAGCCGTTCAAAGCATGTCGGTCTTCACGCCGAACTCATGTGGGATATGTTCAACTCTCTTGGCGGGGTGAATCCCAACCGTGTATTCTCTATCATCCCATTCGTGGGCGTGGGTGGAGATGCCAACTGGGACTTCAAGAATCATTTCAATGAGCAGCCCGCTGCGACCAATATCACACGCGAGTATTCTATGAGAGATCCTAAATCCGTACAGTGGACTCTCCCTGTATCGGCAGGTATCCAGTTTCGCTTCCGTCTTTGTAAATATGTTGACTTCTTTGCTGAGGCACGTGCCACATTCTATGCAGACAACTGGAACAATGTAGCTACCGGTTCATCAATCGAGTCTCTCGTAAGTGCAATGGGCGGTTTCAACTTCAATATCGGTGGCCGTGGCTGGAACACCTTCAACGAGTGCAATTATGTATCGCAGATCGCGGCTCTCAATGGTCAGGTCAATGACCTCCGCGCACAGCTCCTCGCCTGCGGACAGACAGTTGCTGAACTCCAGTCTCAGCTTCCTTGTCCTGAAGTCGTACAGAAAGATTGCGTGAACGCTCCTCTGATGGCTACCGTCCGCTTCACTATCAACAGCGACAAGATTCTTCCGACAGAGGAAGTCAATATCTATTCCATGGCTGAATGGCTGAAGGCCAATCCTAATGAAAAGATCGTTATCGCCGGCTACGCAGACAAAGACACCGGTACTTCCGAATACAATATGGAGCTTTCTCAGCGCCGAGCAGAAGTTGTCAAGAACGCTCTTATCAACACATACGGAATTTCAGCTGACCGTCTCGAAACCAAGGCATTCGGTTCAGACGTACAGGAATATCCATCGCACAATGACTGGAATCGTATCGTGATCTTCAAACAGTAAACTGCATGCTGTGACCACTATAAGAAAAGAGACCCTTCGGGGTCTTTTTTTTATGTCGTTGAGATATGTTGTATAACATACGGTCAAAACCTTGTTCAGAAGTGATTTTGACCGTTTTTTTTATTGCGGTGTAAAATTTATTTTGTAAGTTTGCAGTGAATAAATCCGCTGAGCGGAAGTATTAACAGGAAAACCTAAATCTAAACTGATTAACATGAATATTAATGAGATTCTGGCCAATCTTGAGGCCAAGCATCCCGGAGAGAAGGAATTCCTCCAGGCAGTGAAAGAAGTTCTTCTTTGCGTAGAAGACGTTTACAACCAGCATCCTGAATACGAAAAAGCCCGTATCATCGAGCGTATGGTTGAGCCTGATCGTATTTTCACATTCCGCGTGACATGGGTTGACGACAAGGGAGAGGTCCAGAACAATATCGGCTACCGTGTGCAGTTCAACAACGCTATCGGTCCCTACAAGGGCGGTATCCGTTTCCATGCTTCTGTAACGCTTTCAGTCCTGAAATTCCTCGGATTCGAGCAGACATTCAAAAACGCTCTTACTACTCTTCCTATGGGTGGCGCTAAAGGCGGTTCTGATTTCAGTCCCCGCGGCAAGAGCGATGCTGAGATCATGCGTTTCTGCCAGGCCTTCGTTCTTGAACTCTGGCGTAATCTCGGTCCCGACCGTGATGTTCCCGCAGGTGATATCGGCGTAGGTGGCCGTGAAGTAGGTTATATGTACGGTATGTACAAAAAACTCGCCCGTGAGAATACAGGTACGTTTACAGGCAAGGGCCTGTCGTTCGGCGGCAGCCGTATCCGTCCGGAAGCTACAGGCTTCGGCGCTCTCTATTTCGTAGAGCAGATGCTTAAGGATCTTAATGAAGATATCAAGGGCAAGACAATCGCTATCTCCGGTTTCGGTAATGTAGCATGGGGCGCTGCCACGAAGGCTACGGAACTCGGCGGTAAGGTCGTGACAATCTCCGGTCCTGACGGTTATGTCTATGATCCCGCAGGTCTTGACAAGGAGAAAATCGCATATATGCTTGAGCTGCGCGCTTCCGGCAATGACGTAGTGGCTCCTTATGCTGACAAATTCCCGGGTTCACAGTTCTTTGCCGGTAAGAAGCCCTGGGAACAGAAAGTTGATATCGCTCTTCCCTGTGCTACACAGAATGAACTTGGTGAGGAAGATGCCAAGAAACTTATCGCCAACAATGTGCTTCTCGTTGCTGAAGTTTCAAACATGGGTTGTACAGCCGAGGCCATCAACGCATTTATCGCCAACAAGACTCCGTATGCTCCAGGCAAGGCCGTGAACGCAGGTGGTGTGGCAGTTTCCGGTCTTGAAATGACTCAGGATGCCGAGCATCTCCAGTGGAGCGCAAAACAGGTTGATGAAAAACTTCATGAGATCATGTTTAATATTCACGAGGCTTGTGTTGAATACGGACGTGAAGAAGGTTATCTCAACTATATGAAGGGCGCCAATATCGCCGGCTTCCTTAAAGTCGCTGACGCTATGATGGCTCAGGGTGTGATC
>DAAV01000073.1:0-16872 GCA_001701295.1 Bacteroidales bacterium H10 | reverse complement strand
GGAAAATCCATATGGATTTTCCTTTTTTATTTGATATTGTGCGTCAATATTGTGATCTCTGCTTACTGTCGAATCAAATTTCCAGACCTGCCAGATCGATGATTTCTCCCGGATCGGAGACAATATGGTCTGCATATGCCCCACGTAATTCGGATACGGGCCGGAAACCCCATGTAACACCTGTTGACTCTATGCAGGCCCGTCTTGCCGTCTCCATGTCGACAGCGGAATCTCCTACCATCATGACGTCGGCCTTCGGTGTAGGGCTTTCATTGAGTATGGCGAATATTACGGAAGGATCAGGCTTTTTGGGGCAATCATGGCGTTCTCCGCGTATCGCCGCAAATTTTATATTCGGGAAATAATGTGCTGTTATTTTATCGACGGCTGCCTGATACTTATTGGACGCGACAGCGACTTTTATACCGCTGCTTACAAGAGTTTCCAGAAGTTCAGGCATACCGGGATAAGGCTGCGTGCAGTCCATGCAGTGTTCATCATAATATGAACGGAAATCTCGGAGGAGAGAGTCGATGACTTCCGGTGACGCATCAGGGGCGGCCCGTTCCATGAGTCTCCGGACTCCATTCCCTACCATATAATTGTAGGCGGTAAGCGGATGTTCGACATATCCGGCCTGTTTGAGTGCATAGTTACATGCATTCCCGAGATCGGCTATTGTGTTTAGAAGAGTGCCGTCAAGGTCGAAAATAATCCCTTTTTTCATAATTATCCATCCTTTTGTTAGTTTTATAAAGACTTTGTCACGCGTCAGAACGGATAACCTATCGAGAAGTGAAACGAATGGTCGCGTCCCCACCGCGGATGGATGAGAGGCCATGGTTCCTGGTCGATTGCCGGATTGTGAGCTTTCATGCCGAGATCAAACCTCACAAGAAAGTAGTTGAAATCAAGACGTATTCCAGCTCCGTAGGCAAGGGCAAGCTCTTTATAGAATGAGTCGAATTTGAACATGCCGTATGGTTGGGTGGCATAATTATGGATTGTCCATATGTTGCCGGCATCTATAAAAAGCCCCCCTTCTATTACCCAGAACAATTTGGCACGGTATTCTATACTGAAATTCATCCGTATGTCTCCGCACTGATATATGAAATCACTGACGGAATTCGTACCGGGATATCGTCCGGGGCCCAAAGTCCGGACGTCCCATCCGCGCACACCGTTGGCTCCTCCTCCATAGAAACGTTTTTCAAACGGCAATATTGAACTGTTGCCGTAGGGAATGCCTATTCCAAATCCTGCATAACATGCCAACGCGTTACGTCTGTCAAATGAATGGAGATATGCGAAGTCGGCGTCTGTACGTACATATTGCGCGTAATTGATGCCGAATACCTTGTATGGGTTCTCATGAAAATCCCTGTGTGGATTGACAGCTCGGCTGATGCCGAAAAGCAGATTGCCGGCTGTCTCAGCCTGCGCACGGACCGTTATGAGATCTTTCTGGCGGCTCAGACGGAATGGAGAAGGCTTGCGTTTGTTTGTATAGTAGAAATTGAAGCCTGCCCGCATTATAAAATGATCTTCATAGCTGTACCGTAACAATGGATTGTCAGGCGCTATCTGGTCAAGAAAATTATTGGTGCTTTTGGGAAGATACACGTAATTGATGTCGATCGGTGTAAGCGTATAGCGGTAACGGGATGAATGCTCGCTCCATTTGTAGCTCCATCCGGCAGTAGAGATAATGCGTGTGTATTCCGGCCTCTCCTGATAATTCAAGGATATATGCAGCTCGGTCGATGCCTTTATTTTCCTTTTGAAACTTTCATGTAGCAGCGGAGCCTTGAATTTCGGGAAAGTCACGGATGTTTCCACGCCATATTCCATAAATCTGTTGTGTATGAATCCGTCTATATGGCCGTTTATTGCCTGATAGCTTCCCCGAAGTTTGAAATTGAGAGTTTCTGATCCTTTCCCGGCATTGCGATGCGTATAATTTACTCCCAGTGCCACTCCGAGATCTCCTTCTGAATTGGTGCCTTCTACCTCAAGCGCTATGGATTGTGATTTGTCCGGTGTCAGAAGTATGTATGCGTCGAGCATCCCTAAATCACCTATTGTCCCCGCAGGAATCATCTTTACCTGAATGAACTTTAATATGGAAAGTCTTCCGAATGCCTCATATGTGTTGTCGACATCGCGTTGACGGAAAAGTGCTCCCTTACGCAGGAAACAGTTATCGTATAGGACGTATGGTCTGAGAAACTTCTTGTTGCCGTAGAGAATTGTGATATCTTTATATTCGACGGTATCTTTAGCCTGAAAGTCTCGGGGGTTGCTGTCGGCCATTCCGTCGTAATCCGTAATTACTGTTATATTGCGTATCGCATATTCTTTGTGTGTATCGATGTCTACTTTTCTTGTCTCGACCGGGTAGGGGGGATGCACGGTCATTGTCAGATCCACAAGGTTTGAATTCTCGGTCGTGTCGGCGTTAAATGTTATGAATTCTTTTGAAAACGCCCAGTAGCCTCGATTGCGCATCCTTTCTGTTATCCATTGTCTCTGCGTTTCGAGGTTTTCCCGGTCAAGTCTTTTTCCGGGTGCTACTATAAACCTTGCCGAATCGCGCATTATGAGTCTGCGTAGCGTGTCATTCGGAAACTCGTATGCGATACTGTCTATTATGTGAGGAATTCCTGCATCCAGAATATAGCGTAGTTTTATCTTTTTATGTTTTTGATCAGGAAAGGAATCGACTTGTACGGTCGCATCAAGAAACCCCGCGTTGCGCATGGCTCTCAATAACTGTGTCGAATCTGTTTCTGTCGCATTCCTGTCATATATCACGGGTGCTTCTCCGAGTTTGCGTATCCATTTGTTCCACCATTTTGTGGAATCGTTGCCGCTCATGTTGTATACCCCAAGCCGTAGACGTGATATGTGAAGGACTCTGTTGTTCGGCCGTTGTCGCACATATGTCATCATATTCTGCTCATCAAGAGTGCCTGTGGAATCATTGAGTACTATCTTGACATCGTCAAGCAGATAATTTCCCTCCGGTACATGGCGTGTGGTGGAACAGGCCCCGGAGATTATCGCCAGGGCCGTCAGAAAGGAACCTGATATAATATGTGCAAGTCTCTTCATGTTCCGGATCATCGCTTTTTAATACCGAATTCAGGATCTATCCGTACTAAGAGACACACCGCGAAAGTCGCCATGCAGCAGATCATTACCCACCAGAAGAAGTTTACAAACCCCTGAGGTCCCGATGAATTGAATATATTGAACCCGGAAAGGAAGTCATGAAGCCATCCTGCGGCCATTCCCGGCAGCATCATTCCAAGAGCCATAAATGCCGTGCAGAAGGCATAATGTGATGTCTGGCTTTTACCCTGGCTGAAATATATCAGATAAAGCATGAATGCGGTGAAACCGAATCCATATCCGAATTGTTCCAGACCGATCGCCGTACAGATAAGTGTGAAATCCGAGGGCTGGAACATTGCGAGTCCGCAGTAAAACGCACAGGGCAGCGTAAGACTGAGAGCCATGGGCCATAGCCAACGTTTAAGACCGCCGCGTGAAATCGCTATGCCTCCGAGTATCCCGCCGGCGAGAAGGGCTATTACTCCGACAGTCCCGTTTACAAAACCTATCTGTACGGTAGAAAGTCCGAGGCCACCTTCCGAGACGGGCGCTTTAAGGAAGGGCTGGACAAGTTTTATGCACATGGCTTCCGGAAGACGATACAGAAGCATGAATGCGAGAGCGGAGAGAATATTCTTTTTTTGGAAGAATGTCACGAATGTCATTGCGAAATCACGCACGATACTTTTTGCCGTGACTCCCGGAACCGGACGGTCTGAGATCGCTTTAGGCATCATGAAAAGATGATAAAGAAAAATAATAAGGAAAAAAAGAGAAAGGATCATGAACACGACGCTCCATGCGGTGGAGACTTTGTCGCAGGTCTCTTCAAGTTTTCCCGCAAGTATGACCAATCCTCCCTGACCGATCACACTAGCTATGCGATAAAATGTAGAACGGACTCCTACATATGCAGCCTGTTCGTGCGGAGTCAGTTCAAGCATGTAATATCCGTCAGCGGCTATGTCGTGTGTGGCAGAGAAGAAAGCCATCAGCCAGAAGCATATCAGTGTGCCTGAGAAAAAAAAGGATGTCGGAAGCAGAATTCCCACAGCTCCCATTGACAAGGCTATAAAAAGTTGCATTGCGATGGTCCAGGCTCGTTTTGTCTTGAACAGATTNNGATCGACAAACGGACTCCAGAAAGGTTTTATTACCCAGGGGAGATAGAGCCATCCTGTATAAAAAGCCATTTCGGCAAGACCCACCTCCATATTTGTATACATGAGCACTGTAAGTACATTGACAGCGAAATAGGGGAGTCCTTCGGCTATATATAGCGTAGGTATCCATGCCCAAGGTGAACGTCTTTTGGGTCGGAATGATATATTGTGGTCAGTCATATAGTTTGGTTAGCTGAGTGGTGGGATAATAAAAATCCAGTATCTCGCGATAGCTTTTGCCCTCGAAAGCCATTCTGGCCGCGCCGATCTGGCAAAGTCCGGCGCCGTGTCCCCATCCATGTCCGTGCAGCTTGAATTTATTTCCGGTTTTACTTATCTCGAAACGGGAACTTTTCAGGCAGTCTGCAGCAAGAAGCCTGCGGATGGCGAGTGTTTTGCCGATATTTATTTTTCCGGATAAGCCTTCAATTTCCAGTTTGATGATTCTTCCTGNNTCCTGACGGGCCGTAAGTGAGAGGTGTCAGTGCCACTATGTCTCCGATATCGCATCCGTATTTTTCTTTGAGGCGGCGCTTGATTTCAGAACTGTCAATCTCGGTTTCCCAGTCATAAAAATCATCCGTATCTCTGTCATAGTCTTTGAGTATCGAACTTAGAAAACTGTTGCGCCTGTCTTTATCCATATCGGAAAGATCGCACCAGGGGTCATCTTGAGATATAAGATATTCAAAATCCAGATCATTCCAGCACGAAGAGAAAATCTCAGTCCTGCCTCCGCAGCATTTGGAAAAACGGGTATCCGCTATTTTACCTGACAAATCAGTCAGTACCATACCCCTCGTTTCCTTTATCGCCGTCTCAATGACAGGATGTCCATTTGCCGGATGTCCCTGATATCGTTGACAATGGTCATCGCTGCACACATCGAAGCCTGTATGCGAATCTGATTCCTCCCATTCTCTTATTTCTATTTCTCCGGCCGACCGGAAGGAGACCGCAGACTTTTCCGTATCATTGCAACGTGTGATTTTGCGGAGAGCCCATCCCCGCGATATTATGGCATGTGCCTTAAGGAACTCGCAGGGCGCGTCCGGATTCATTTCGCTGCCTATCACGGATGCAAGATAAGTCTCAAGTGGAAGGATATTGATGATATGTATATTCCCTTGGGGCTTTTCAAGAGACAAAAGATTCCCTTTTATAAGTGCGGAGGTCCGTTTTTGCCAATGGAAGCCGTCGCCGATCAGAAGATTGGCGATTTTGTAGCCTCGGGGCGTAATTTCTATTTCCGGCAGTCCGTCAGTTATTATTCCGACTCTAATGACAGGTTCGTTTCTCATAATCCAAAATATTCCCTGATTTGTCGGGGCAATCGTCCTGCAAATGCAGTTTCGGAATATATTCCGTTGATCTTCTCCGGGGTGATACGGTCAAAGTCATTGCGTCGCGGCACAATTACAATGCCTGCCATGTCGATGGCTCCGGGGCTTATCATGAAATTGTCGTCTCCTTCCGTACTGAAACATGCCGGGCGGTGTCGGCGTCTCGGCACTGTCACGCATCTTAGAAGACCATATTGGTCAATCCAGAAAAACGCGTTTATCAGTCCTCTGTCTGCTTTTCCCGTTGTGTCATCTATGCCGAATGCCCCGGTAATCCGAGACAATATCCGCATACCGGCATAATCCGGTGTTATGACGGCACTTATGAAGTGGAACGGAAGTCCGACACCGAATTGTTCTGAGGACATGAAGCCTGTGTGTCCTGAGGAATGATGTGTTTCCGCAAGCTGTATCAAGGGCAGTTCCGACTTTAGCACGGCTTGTACATGGAGATGATCCGGTGCGGATGCTCCTGCACGTGCGCCGTTGAAAAAAAACACAAGATCGGGTGCGTATTCCGCCATCGACGCCATTTCCGCCGGAATATGATCCTGCGGAACGTGATTCTTTGATATTATCGTGAAATGCACAGGCAAAATAGGGAAGGGATTGACGAGAAATTCCCAGCCTTCCATCCATTCGAAAGAGTCTTGTGCTTCAGGTCTGTTTGACCCGCATAGAAAACATGGCCGTGCCGCGATGGATTTGCTGTCTGTTGCCGCTCCTGTAGAACGTATGCGCGCCGGATTGTATTGGATGGCTCCCTGCAGTGCCCCCAATGTCAGAGATTTCCTTTCCGCATGGCGCAGACGAAAGAAATTTTCACGTGCCTCGTCCCATTTATCAAGCTGGCGCTCGATAATGGTGTTTATAAGTTCTGTATTCAGAAAAATCGGCTTCATCAGTCTTCGTCATCGAATTCATCAAAGTCATCGTCGTCATCATCATTCTCATTGCCTTTCGAGGCATCGAGGAAACTCCACGGACCGATGGACGCTCCCGGGAAAAACCAGCCTCCGCGATTTCCACCCGCTGCATCGTAATTCTGACGCACGCGTGCCATAAGCTCGAACGACCGGACGCAGTCTTTATATATATTGTTTGCATTGATGCGTTCCTGAGAGAGTGCGGCGTCGGAATTTCCCTCCCATCTTCTGCAAAGATAGAGCGGGGTGAAAATGCGTCCTATCGAGTAATCCCGGCTCACACGCAGGGCCATGGCGTAATCTTCACCGTAACTGACGTTAGGAAACATAAATCTCCTTGCCACAGGAGTGAAGAACGCTCTGGGAGCGCCGAGCCCGTTTATGCGCAGAGCATTGTTCGGACCATTCTCGTCTGTCCATTCATCGTGACTTATGATACCGGGGGGTATTGTCTCCCCGTCAAAATTTACGAGAGTGTAACTTCCTATGACCATGGCATGGTTGCCAGATCTGAATTTCTCTACAATGGTCTTGACCACATCGGGAGAGTTGTAGAGATCATCGGAATCAAGCTGTATCGCAAAACGTCCGCAACGCGGGTCTAAAAGTGCTTTGTTCCAGCATCCTCCGATTGCGAGATGTTCTTTTTCCGATGCCTTTATTAATATCAACCGCGGATCAGTGATATTCTCGAGCAGTTCCCGGGTGCCGTCGGTGGAATCGTTATCCACGACTATGACATTCATATTGAAGTCCGTTTCCTGACTTAACGCAGAATTGACTGCATCCATGATTGTGCGCGACCGGTTACGCACTGGAATGATTACAGATGCCTCAACAGGAAACTGTTCTGCATCGTATATTACTTTTTCTTGTCCGGAGGTATCGACTGCCGCATCGATCTCGTGCAGATGCTGTGTCAGAACTTCTTCCATCTGGCGCTGATACTCACGATTGCGCGGATCCACATAATCATGCTGTTTTTTTCCGCTTGCCCTCAGATCCACTTTCGAGGCGGTGTACAGATATTCCGGGATCATGGCTATCATCTTGCCCATAGTGACGCGGAGTCTAAGGGCATACCATCCTCCGTCGAGCATATGAGACTCCTCGTTCATATCCTCGGTAGATGCGAGTACATCGGCGGCATTGAGTAGCACAAGGGATCCGAAGTCAAAGTCATCACGTACCGATCCCGGTTGATAATCTATTACCGGATGGTCGACTATTGTACCGTCGGGAAGCCGGTCCCGGTAATAACAGTAAGTGAGAGTGGAATCGATGTCGGATGCCACCTCTGTAAGCCGGTGGATGCAGTGGTCGTCGAGTTCGAGATGTTTGTCATCGGTCTGTACGAGCACGAATTGTTCGAGCGGAGCCCGGAATATCTCCTCGCGGAGAGCGTTTATGTTTGTAAATCGTATGATGTCCATGTGTCTGATTTTCGTCTTTGAGGTTTTGTCCGCGTCAATGTTTCCTGACGGATAGTAAATCCTTGATCTCACGTATCAGTCTTGTCCTGTCCGTAGTTTCGGTCATCGATTCAATCGGAACTGTCAGTACGGCAATTTTTCCTTTGCCGTGTTCGACTATATGTCCTGCACGGCGCCCCGAATCTGAAAAAGTGAGGAATTCGGTTGTCTTGCTTTCTTGTGCAGGTATGAGGATGTCCGGTTTTTCAACAATATAATTATGCGGGTTGAGTGTGGATGAGTATTTTATTACCTTTCCGTTGGCTGTCTCGCGAAGGCGTCCCGACTTATATGTGTCACTTGCCACACTGTCGATACCCAGAATGTCGTGTGCGAACTTGCGGTCATCGACTGATGAACGTGAGTCGAGAATATCGGAAGCTACATATTCTCCGCTTATGATCATGTCTCCTCCTTTTTCTACATATTGTCTGATTGCTTTCTGCAATTTTACAGGAAATGCACGGTAATGCACACCGTTGTTACCTCTGCCGATAAGAGTGCTTTTCTGTTTGCCGAGTATAAGATCAACGAGTGGATAATCACTGAGTTTTACCTCTCCTTCTTCAACAGCGGATGCTGATGCGGATACGAATCCGAGATTGTTTTCAGAGAAGGCATTGCCGTGAACGGCAGGATAGTCGAAAGTATTGCCGGCTATGACTTGTGTCACATAATTCTGATTGCTGTGGCCGAAATTGTTTCCGGCCGAACGGCGGAATTCCGTCTGGTGACCAGTGAATGAGATATCTTTTATATATGGTACTCCGAAATCTGATTCTGAGTCAAAGCCTGCGGTAGAAGATGTGGAATAATGTCCGGGCGCACTTATACGGGTAAATCCATTTACAATGAGGATCGGTTTTTCATTTTCCGTACCTTCGCGTAGGGCAAGTGTCTCGGACGGAAAAGCAGAGCCGCCCGCATTGGCTGCGATGATATAGAAACTATGCACATCATGATCCGTAACCTTGATATCGAACGAGGTGGATTTTGTCTCGCCTATTTTATGAAATCCAAGATCATCGCCTGATGCTTCCATTATTATGTATCGGTCCGGCATTGCTGTCGGCTCCAGTCGGTCAGGGGTGGGTTTCCAAGAGAGACGGTAATGATCGGTCGCGGTCTTTTTAATCTGAAAATCTTTGACCGGGAGCGGTTGAATCACAAGTTCGCGGCCTTTGCGTTCCGCCATAAAACGAGCGAGACCTTTATAGATGGCACGTCCTACGGTGAAACGGAAATTCGGATCAAGACCATAAGTCATATCTGCATAATTCTGGTGACTCATAAGTTCGATCAGGGTTGTTGGTACTTCCGGCACACGCGCCTCGACATAAGATTTATCCCACATCGAACGGCGTGTCCATGACGGTTCATGCTCGCGGCGTATATCGTTTGTGATCTGCTGCATGATCATGTCAGTCAGCCTTCTGGAGTTGATACGTGGAGTTCCGTCTTTATATGAATCTCCGTTTTGTGTGAAATATATTCCGAGAGTGCCGACAAAAGAATCATTGTCTTTTTTACCGGCATCGCTATGCAGGGCAAAAGCCGCATCGACCGGTATCCTGAGACCTTCCTGCCCGGGAAGCACTCTTGATCCTCCTGCGAGATAGTTTACCCAATGGCCCCGGCTGGTATAGTCATCCTTATAATCGTTTGAACCGTGATAGGGAGAATATACATATTCGGGAAATCCTGCCCAGTGCAGCCAGTAACGGGCTCCTTCAAGAAAACGAGGCATTCCCGAAGTCTTGAAGACAGGGGCCGGTCCTTTGCTTTTGGCTGAGGCCTGTGAAGTGCTCGGCTCCGGGCTTTCTCCGTTTTGTTCGGCATTGTCCGCTATATCGTCAGAACTTTCGTCTATTGTTTCTTCGTCAGATTCCTCATTATTTTCAGTATCCTCATCATTGCTTTCATCTTTCGATGCGAGCTGGGAACTCTCCGGGGTGGAGGGATCATAATATATGTCGCTTCGCCGGGAACTACGGGCAATATTGCCCATGCCGCCGCCTATCTTGACGGCATCGGCAGTGACTACTGTGCCTGCCGGACCTTCTGTCAGATTGGTCAATGTCACTGTCGGCTCGCTGTCACTGTAGCCGCTTTCGAGAGGGAAAGTGCCGAGGTAGATCCATGTGCCGCCTCCCATCTGTTGATTGACTTTGAATTCTTTCGAACCTCCGGAATAATTGACCGTATAGCGCGCGTCGGCAGTGGAGTTCGGCAATGTCTTATAGCTTACATATACGGCATACTCTCCATCTTCTGGTATATCGGCATACCATGCGGCTATCGAAGGGTTGCCTCCTTTTTGTGTCGATGCCTGCCGGTATGTTCCGTTTTCAAATGGATTCTCAGTATCTCTGAAGTCAGGGAGATCGTAAATAAACCCTTCCAGTTCACCGGTCTGCCATTTGTTTACTCCCGATAATTCTTTGTAATACGGCTGGGAGAATATCTGACCTTCATCATTGCGATTGGTGTCACGTTCTCTCGGAAGCATGACATAGGCTCCTGCATTCTCAAGCATCGGTACGACATAAGGAAGTATGTAGCTCATCGTATACACATCTTCTGCCGTTTCGAAAAGAATAGGACGTTGCCATTGCCAGCTGCCATTGTTGAAGTAGCGTCCATGTGAATGCCATAGGGCGATAATGTCTCGGTCCATGCCTTTTGTGGCAGTGACATCGGGATGGACTTCTTCTACAGGTGCTGGATTGCGTCTATACTGTTCGGGCAATTTGTCTACTTTGGTTATGTAATACGCGAGCGAGCGATTGCCGACATTGAGTGTGATGCGGTAATCCGATATGGAATCCGGAAGATAGCTTCTCACTGCATTTGAAAGAGAGTCGATGAGTTTACGGGTGACCGGCATGTAGGTGAAGTTCTCGTTAAGACCGATGGATGCGACCTTATGTGCGTGGTCCGGTTTTACACTGTTGACTCTAAGTCCGCCGGGATTCAAATGAGCCGGTATCCCCTCGATGAGACGATGATTCACGAGAAGAGTGAGTGAATCGTTCATCGGCTGTTCTTTTGGAGGAGCCTTGTAAGTAGTTTTTGCTACATTGCGCCCTCTCCGTTTTGAATATTTTTTTGATTTGCCGGTTTTTGAACGGGTTGTTTTTTTATACTTAGAGGAATTTCCTCTGCTTTTTGATTTTTTGGATCGCGATGCGGATCCGGATTTTTTTGTATTTCTCGATTTTGATTTTCCTGAGGATTGGGAAGTTCTGGCCTTGCTTTTTTTCTGTGCGGCATATGTCTCTGTAGCGTCAAATGCTGTAAAGGATATTACAGCGCAGAGCAACAGGTATATAAGCTTACGTAATTTCATAACGTTTTTTAAGGATATTACAATATCGTGCACCTCGGCGCGATAAGCACCGGGCGCACATATTTAAGAAAACAAAGTTACAAAAATTTTTCCTCTTTCAGAGTATGTTTGAATTTAAATTCAAGCATACTTTAGACTGTCGTGCATAATGAAAGTTTAGGCTTTCCCTTAAAATTAAAGTTTCTTAGAAACTGTTTAAATTTAAGGGAAAGTTTTATTGAGAGGATTTCTATGACCTCCTCTGCTTATGACGAGGCATAGTTGGTTCATGCTTTTTGTGGGAAAAAAGCAATAATCCTCAGGCTAATGCTTACGCAACATTCTTTCTGCTTAATAATATTCTTATATGGTTCTGAATTTTTTATTTCAGAATAGCACTGTTTGTTTCTGTTGAAATTTGAATCTCGTTGTTGCGTTTTACTTTCTTGCCGTATGGGAAGGTATATGATAATGTGAGTTGAATAGACCGCGCGAGGCTGCTTGACCAAACCCAGCCCTGTGCTGAATAACGATTTGAGTCAAAATCAGAGTAATATCGGTTGCTGTTGAACCAGTTGCAAAATTGTAGTTCTGTCTTGAAATTGCCTATCGCATAGTTTGCCAATATGCCGTATGTGCTTTTGTAATGATAGAGGAAACCATAGTCGAAAGGTGCATNNTGTGCAAGATTCTTTTTAGGCGTCTGATAATACAGGATGAATGAAAAGTTCTTGAAATAATAATTGGCTTGTACGTTAGCGGCAATCAGATTCAATGATTGGGCATCGATTCCGGAAGCAACCATACGTTCTATTTGCCCCGATGCTTTAAGCGATAAAGAATTGTCGAACAATTTGAGAGTAGCGGACAGAAAGCCCGAGTATCTGTGAAAATCGCCACTGTTAATCTCTTTGCGGATTAAGCCGTCATATCCCGGCATAGAAAAATAATCGTGGGCGGTTTTATTCAGAAAGCCATAATATTCGCCAGTTGCTGAAAGATTTAACTTATTAGTAGGTATATAGGTATATGACGCCGATGCCGTGATGAATGTAGTGTTGCGCAGTCCGGGATTGCCTTGCAGCCACAGCAACTCATTGCTTTGAACTATTGCTGAGTTTGAAGAAGCCGGTGTCGGATGGTTGTTTCCCCACCAGCCCTCGACCGACGCAGAATGGTTTTCGTTGATTTTGTAATTAAGTTGCAGTCCGAGTCGCGGATTCCATTGTTCCAGAGTGTTGACGCCGTTCAACCGTCCAATCACATAAGACGCGCCCACGCGCGAGTACATACTCAGACCGCACTGCCAGTTCTGCATATATTCTAAAAACAGCATATTTTCAGACGAGAGGAGTTTCTGCAATCCATTGTAGGAACCTTCATAATCGGTGTGATAAATGGTGTTGAAAGTCATCAGAGAGGTCCTGAAAGTATTACCATGTGAGAATTTCTTGGAATATTGGATTATCAACGTCGGCGCATATGAAGTTTCTTTATTGTTATTGATAATCGGAGTAAGTTCGCCGAGCCGATATGAGGAATTTCTACGTGTGCTACCGTAAGTAAAGTTCCAATAGACAGACAAAAAGTTGTTATTCGGGAGTTTGAAGTAATAGTCGCCGATTATCCGTGGTGAAATTGTCTGACCTGATTCAGATGAAAGTGCTGATTGAGCAGAAAAAACATCATCAGAGTAATTCACATTCGACAAATCTCTCGTCAAAGGGTTTCCAGTGCGGCGGTAAGATATAGAGNNTGTGTATTCTGAGTATCATATGAGGCCCGGAATGTGGCGGATTGGATATTGCTTTGTTGAATATAGCTCTTGCCTGATTGCGAGGTTCTGGTAATGGCATCAAAATGGCGGTCACCTACAAATATGTCTCGGAATGTCTCGACTTTATAACTTTTGTAATTATCGTTATGAGAGATGCTGCCGGTCGCATTGACATCAAAAGTCCAGTTCTTATTTACAAATTTTGAGTACAATATACCGTCGCAGCGGTCAGTGTTGAGCGTTGTGCCTTTTACAGTAAGTTTGGTATAGCCTCCCCACTCGTATTTGCGCATAATGAAATTGATAACATTCGCCTGACCTCCGAAGCGGGAATCTTCAGGATATTGCAGCACTTCGACGCGAAGAACATCTTCAGGGCGCAGGCCTTGTAAATCTTCATCTGTCGCCTCTTTGAAATCAATAAACATTGCAACATCTTTTCCGGCGTAGGTCTTCACAGACATGGTACCCGGAGTGATATTGAGCTGAGGAATATTCATCAGTTCCAACAGCCGGGTAGCGTCAGTGGCAGTTCTTTTGATTTTATTTGTGGGTGTATATGCCACACCTCGGTCAATCACTCGTTGAGTGCGAGCTCCCACCACAACCTCATTAAGTTCCTGTGTTTTGATCGTGTCTGGTATTTCTGTCTGCGCCATTGTCGATATTGCAACGGTAGCACAGAAAGATAGCAAGATAATCCTGTTGTTCACCTCTTCATGTCGTTGGTTATTTATAAAACGCTGGAATCTGCTGTTTGTGACATTACGNNAAACATATATTCCAAGATAAAGACCCTATTTTCTATCAATGACAGACGTTAAAATCGGTCTTTCTACCATTGATTTCCAACTCAACTTTCGGGTTTGAAAATTGAGTAATATGCTCGAATGTTAAAGTTCCCGTCGCTACACCATTGTTTATTGATACACTTACTGAGGATGCCTTGGAATCCTTTCCATTCTTTGAAGGAATGAGCTTAACATCAGTGACGGTATATTTATCTCCCGCTTCATCATCTATGAAGATAATAGTCACTTTATCGTCATAGTTATTAAAACTCTGACAATAAGGCTTGGCATAAGCAACCATACTTGTAATAGCAAATGCTATTATCAATATCATTTTTCTCATGTGAATTATATTATGCCTTAGAATCGATTCTTTTCATTTGCACCTGCTCCGCGCCCCTTGTACCGGTCACGGCTGGAATTAAAGGTGTACTGCAAAGTCAGGTAAAATGAACGGCTCAGATCCGTAACACAAACATCACGTGTTATATCCCTGCTGAATGATGTAACACCATAATTACGCTTGTTGAAGATGTCGTTTGCCTCGACAGAGACACTGAAGCTGTTGTTGAAGAATGCCTTGTACAGTTTTGCATTCATGTAGGAACAGGATTTGCGATACATGTTCCTGTCATTGCCTGCGCTTTCCCATGCCATATCCACGTTCAGCCATATATCGAAAGGAAGATGTAAGGCATTCCGCCATTGCACCATCCCTTGTGGATTATTCAGATGTTTACGCCCTTTCCATGTGTCTATCGCAAACCATTGTTTCGTTATGCCGAGATTTATTCCGGGTTCCCAGATGCCGACATTGAAACTTGTCCCTATAAAAGCGCGGATTGAATTTATCTCCGGGAAATTATCAAGGGTCATCAGCTTCACTTCGCCGCTTTCTCCGTACGGCTTGGTTGTCGATATGATGGGATCCTTTTTATAGGTATATGAAAATTGTGCGAAGAATCGTCTCCATGCTCCGGTAAGTTCTACGGTATGCGTCTTCTCGGGCTTAAGATAGGGATTCCCTCCCTGGAGTGTAAAACGATTGATATAATCTATCGTGCCATCCAGATCACCATAATTCGGCCGCCGGGTCTTACCGGTATAGCTCATTGAAAGCTGAACCTTATCTATCGTCGTGGACATAAAGAAGGAAGGGAAGAGATTGTTATATGTCTTACTTTGATCTTCATTNNCCTATCGAATTTCACATGCTCATATCTCAATCCTGCTCCGAGACTGAGAGGACCTAATGTCTGTCTGAAATCAAGGAATCCGGCGATGTTTTTTTCATCGACCCTCGTATTCGCATCGTTTATGATTTCCGCGTCAGTCGTATAATCGGAAGAGAAACGCGAAGACACAAATTCCTCTCCGACCTCAATCTGGCCTTTCCACACAGGATAGCTTAAAACCAGTTTCTCCGCAAACATACGTCCACGATTAGTGCCAATGGAATTTATCAACGAGTTCCCACCATTCACGCTCACTTCATCCACCGTAACATTTGACCGGGACTTATTCCACAGATAATCAGTGTTCAGATCAATACCGAGCTTTCCGACCTTGCCATTATAATAGATATTGGCATAATGTTGCGGAAGTTTTTTTGTGTCACCTGAGCGTGCGCTTGTGGCTCCATCTGAAAACTCTCCGTTAACCGACAGTTCAGTCACATGAGTATGATGCATCCTGTCACTTGTGATGCCATTGTAGTAATAAGCACCTATTGAATGTCTGTCATTGAACATATATGAGAATCCCGCCTTTCCGAAGAAGTCATTTACGTTTCCATATCCGTTCTGAGTTATCTTCTCTTCCCATAGCTGAGAAGAGTCGGATACTCCATATTGGTTACTCTGGAACTTCGCCGTCACCTCACCGAAATCCAANNAGTCACCTCACCGAAATTGGCGAATACCTCCAGTCCTCCCGCCCGATATTTGAAATTCGCCTGATTCACATTGGAGAAATATTTATTCTCCCTGAGAGTTGAGCGAAGCAGACCGCTGAAACCCTCTCCCTGCGGACGTTTCGTTGTGATACGGATTACGGAATTGACCGATGCGTCATATCTGACACCCGGATTTGTCACGACCTCCAATTTTTTATATCGGCTGAACTTATCTGCATCAGTTCATTTGAATCCCGCACGAGACGTCCATTGATGTATATTGCCGGAGAACCTTTGCCGAAAACCTCAAAGGCCCCGTTGCGCCCCACAACCATTGGAACCTGAACCAGAACATCCTCCGCTGTTCCGGCATGTTCAAGCTGCGTGCCTGCGACATTGGTCACAAGGGCATCGCCCTTGATAGCCGTGACCGGACGATTGGATTTTACCACGACTTCACCAAGCATTGTGTTTTCAGTATCAAGGGTAATTATACCGAGATCTCCCGTCAGAGGAATGTCAATAGTCTGTGAGGAATAACCGATCGAAGAGNNCTTTTATGAATCTGGAACAATCCTGATTCTCCCTGAACACAAAAAATCCGTTTTGATCGGTGACCGTGCCTGCGAGATAGGTTGAGTCTGCTTTAAGTAAGACAACATTTGCAAAACCGATTGGAGCCTTGTTTTCATCTACGACAACTCCTTTCAATTCCTGGACTCCGGCAATTACAGGAGTAGCGCCTGACTGATTTTTAATATCTGTCTGTGCGAATGCAACGAAGGGTACCGCGGCCATCAGGCTAAATATTGATATGAGTATCCTATTTTTCATTTGCNNTGAAAATCCCTCGCCATACCCAAATGGGTACAAATGCAGTTAGGAGTAAAATTTCGACATTGGAGCAACAACCTAACATGGGTTTTACCGATATGGTAGCTCAATATGTCAGCGAGGATCGTAGCTATTTTAAGGAGGAAGTTAAGATACCTATAATATATCCTTTCGATTTTGAGGAGGGAGCCGGGGCGATTGTAAGTACAACCGTCCGCGATAGC
>DAAV01000101.1 GCA_001701295.1 Bacteroidales bacterium H10 | reverse complement strand
GCTTTCAACCTCCGGAGCGCAAGAACTACAACATAATCTCCTTCATCAAGGAACATCCGCATTTCTTTGCCGACTATCGACCCGGCATGTCGCGTGACCGACTTGTGAATGTCGTATGCCACAGACTTCTTAATCAGCCATTGGAAGAGAGGCAGACCTGTGTTCTTGACCCTGTCAAGGAGCGCAAGCCGTTCACTCTTATGGACTATGAGTTTGACTCTCATCCCTGGCATATTGCCAAATTCCTGATTGCAAGAGGTATCGGTAAGTCCACGCAGGAGGCTTTCAAGCCTTACATGAAAATATCGTACAAGAAACGCGAGGACGGCAAACAGTACGGCAACCTGTCATTTCCGCTCACCATTCCCGGCAATAAAGCGGTGGTAGGCATGGAACTTCGAGGCTTCCCCAACAAGGAGGGTAAAAGCTCCTTCAAGGGAATGGCCGCCGGAAGCAACTCCGCCGAAGGTCTTTGGATAGCCTATCCCGGTAATGAGGAACTGCCGTCTATGGATAAAGTAGCGGGAGTGGCGTGGTTCGAGAGCGCATACGACGCTATGGCGTTCTACCAGCTCAATGAACGGACATTTAAGGAGCAGCCCGGTCTCGCCGAGAATGCGTTGTTTGTATCGACCGGAGGCACACCAACCGACGGTCAGATGCGGAATATGCTCAAAGCCACTCCCGAAGCCCATCATTTCCTATGTTTTGACAATGACAAGGCCGGTCGTGAGTTCTGTGCTCATTTCCATCGTTATGCAGAAAGCATGGGTATTCCAAAGGAAAATGTCATGGACTTCCCCTTGCTGCCTTGCTATAAGGACTGGAACGATGCCTTGCTGGGTAAAACAAATTACACCGGCGACGAGGTCATCCCGCTGACGCCTAAGAAAAGCACTGAACAGGATGTTGAACAGCAAGGAGGGCTGAAAAGATGAGTCTGCCAATCACGGGGTTCGGCACGATCACACTGCGTCCGTCATTTATGCAATGGGTGACGGACAAATGCGGATGGATCGCCGTCAACATCATCGGTTACTGTCTTTATGCCGATTCCGCGCTGCCAACTGTCATCCTTATACTGATGATAGCCATGTCTCTTCATCTGCTATATATGCTGTTGTATCTGAGGCTGATGAAGTTCACGGTTACTGACCAGCAGATAATGTACCGACACGGTGTTTTCAACAGAAAAATGGAGTTCATCGAGCTTTACCGTGTCATCGATTTCCATGAAGATGTCAGTTTCCTTCAAAACATTCTCGACATCAAGACCGTGACAGTCTTTTCAGGCGACAGGACTACACCGCGTCTGAGAATACCCGGCATTGCACTGGGCTATCCCCTGGTGCAGACACTCAGAGAAAGAGTTGAATACAACAAACGAAGAAAAGGAATTTATGAGATTACCAATCGCTAAATCCATCCTCGCCATCGTGCTGGGACTTGCCTCATTAGAGGGAGGTGCCCAAAGCATCGTTGTCGCCAACCCTTTGGAGTGGGCTGCTCTTGCAGAGGGCAACGAGGCGATCAACGGTCAGGTCAAGAAAGAGACGGAGAACCAGTTGTCAACCGCTGCCTTGCAGAACACCATCGCCGCCGAGTTCACCAAGATTCATGAATGGGAGAAACAGTACAGCAACTACCTCCAGAAAGTTGACGGCTACGCATCGAGCCTAAAAGCTTCGACATCACTCTACAACGAGGGTGTGCGCATATTCATAACACTCACGAAACTGAAGAAAGCAATAGGCGACAATCCCCAGGGCATAGTGGCATCAATGAGCATGAACAACCTCTACATAGAGACTGCAACCGAAATGGTTTCGGTTTATACATTGCTCAAGAACGCAGTCGCCGAGGGTGGAGTGAAGAATATGCTGACCGGCGAGGAACGTAGCCAGACCCTTTGGGCATTGAACGACAAGCTGAACAGTTTCCATAAGAAACTGCAGAGGCTTACCCTGAGCATACGGTATTACACCTTTAACGATGTATGGGCGAATGCGACAGCCGGAATGATTGACCGCGACAACGCAACGATAGCACGACAGGCGAAAGCCCGCTGGAAACGAGTGGCACAGTCGATTCATCCATGAAGAAATTAATCCTTTTCGCTCTCATAATCCTATCTGCTTTCAAGGCTTCGGCACAGATTGACCCGACACTCGCCGGGATGATACTTCTCTACGACGACAAGGCGAAGAAAGCACTGAAAAGTCAGGAATCGGCGATGCTGCTGATGACCACGGGCCATATCTGGACAAAGGAGGAAGTGGAAGCGACCACCGACCTGCAACGGAAATACAACGAGTATCTCGACCGCTTCAACGACATCATCGTATATGCGGCCCAGATATACGGGTTCTACCACGAGGTCGGAAGGCTTACCGAGAATTTCGGACAGTTGACAAAGCAGTTGCGGCAGTCGCCGACAAATGTGCTTGCCGTGGCACTCACTCCCAAGAGGAACACCATATACAGGGAACTGATTATGACCTCGGTGGATATAGTCAACGACATCCGTCAGGTATGTCTCTCGGACATCAAGATGACCGAGAAGCAGCGTGTGGAGATAGTTTTCGGGATACGCCCGAAACTGAAGCTGATGAACCGCAAGCTGTCCCGGCTGGCGAGAGCCGTAAAATACACCTCACTCAACGATGTGTGGCTTGAGCTTGACAACCGCGCCCGCGAACCCATCGACAAAGGGCGCATAACGGATGCCGCCTTCCGCCGTTGGCGACAGAACGGCAGGGTCAATATCAGACCGGGAAGCGGTTCCGGCAACGGCAATAACCAGTGGATTATCGGTCCTTGGATAAAGCCTCCGAAACCTTGGATAAAGGACTCTCTGACAGTGAGGCCAATCGAGCCTACTCTAAGAGACTCAACAATTATTACAACCAAACCTAAGAAAACCAGATAAAATGGGTAAATGGAGTTCAGTATTGAAATGGGTGTCCGCACCCATAGTGCATCCCCAGCGCACTCTCGCCGGGACAGGCAGGGCTATCAAGACCGCCACAGTCGGAGCCGGTGTGGGCTATGTCGGCTGGGAGGCACTCATCAACGACAAGCCTGTGATGCAGACTGTGGGAGAAACGGTTCTCGGCGAGGAAACCAATGCCGCCGTAAAGGACACTGTTCACGGCACTGTCGGAGCCGTCGGCGATACCATCGGGGCTGCACGTGAAGCTATCGGCAGTGTGACCGATGCCGTCAACAATGTCAACAACACGGCATCCTCCTGGGGAGGTATAGGCCAGTTCTTCGGCAACCTCACCTCCGGCAACGGGGTCAACATGTTCGGCAACCTGTTCAGCAACATTTTCAGCGGCAAGGTGTCGATGATGTCCATGCTCGGACTCGTTGCCTCGGCACTGCTGATATTCGGACGCTTCGGCTGGCTCGGCAAGATTGCAGGCGCACTGCTCGGTATGCTGCTCATAGGCAACAACTCGCGCGTGGTGCAACAGCAACCTCAGAGACAGAACGACCGGAGACAGGACGCTCCTGAAGCACGTCAGGAACAGCCGCAGCAGGAACAGCCACAAAGACCGGTAATAAGAAGATAAACTATTGAACATGAACTATAACCAAAATTCAAACCTATATTCAAAATCAGGATACTCCATGCCCTTTGAAGAAAAGAAGGGACGAGTGGAGATTATCAAGCCATACGGAGAGAATCCCGAAGGCATATTCAACCACGGTGTTGACTTCAGAACCCGCAACTTCCTGATTGCCGCAGTTGCCGACGGACAGGTATGCGGCGCTATGAACGACCGTAACGGCGCTGTGCTGATGCTACAGCATGGCGACTACCTTGTGACATACTCCTGCCTCAAGACCCGCTTCGCGCAGGTTGACCAGAAAGTCAAGGCAGGGACAATCGTAGGAATGACCGGCGACTCGCTTCACATAGAAGTGAAATATCAGGACGAGGAGATAAATCCGATGGAGTTCCTGACGATGATCTACGGTAATATCAAGATGCTTCTCCAGACCGGAAAGATTGCCACACCCGAGTTCGAGACCATCGACATGGATGTTCCGACAGAATATGACGAAGACCGTGAGGAAATTGAGAAACTCATGCTCCGGTGGTACCCGTCATATATGGCCGACCTTGCCAGCGGTGATTATCTGCTGCCCACGCAGACGGAGATGTCATTGAGAAACATATTCTCATGGGCCGCTGTCAGACAGTTTTTCTTCCGCACCATCCCGCATCTCGGTAATCCGGGTGGACTTGATGAATCGTCGGTACCGTTGGCGTGCAAGGCGCAGAACCTGCTCATCGGTGACTTCCTTAACTATCTCGCCATACGCCAGCAGATCTATCTCTCGACATTGGCAGACGGCTTAAAAAAAAAGTCCATGAGTCAGCCGTACTGAGCCAGGGCATGATAGACCCGCTTGCCGACTGGGATATCGACATACAGAGTTTCGACATCCCGAGGATGGTGAGCGTCTATCCCGACCGTTTCGGAATCCGGTGGTTTACCAAAGCATGGTTCAACAATTCCGAAAGTGGCGAGGCAGCCATCGAGATAGAGCGTCAGATAGCCGTCAACTTCATCCGCGACCTAATCGGCAAGGATGAGTGGCTTGAAGAATATTTCCCGTCACAGATGGAAGCCTATCATAATGCAATCAACCAGACCAGAGAACAACTTCTAAAACAGAGCGTATAACATGGCCGAACCTAAGAATATGGATGCACTTGTCGAGGTGGAATACTGCCTCGGCCGCTATCTTGATGCCAATGTAGCGGGAGTGATGGACGATGTGCGCCGAGACCTCATAAAAAAGCAGGGTCAGGAGCGTGCGGAATGGAACACGAGCTTCGGCGGGATTCTGTCTTCACTCGCTGACGCCGGACGCTGTGCCCCCGGTATAGACACTTCTTCACAAATCCTGAAAGCCACCGGCGAATGGAACAGCAAGAACACCGAGGACTATCTTGTGATGTGCAAGGAAGCCGTGGTCAATGACAAGGAGCTTTCCCATGATATTGTCGCCCTGACTATATCGTGGCGCAGTGCGATGGTGGCATCAATCGGCCGTGAACGCTACGACAAAGCCTCTCAGCAGATCGGCTGTGACCTTGCCGCCGCATATATGGATTACCGTCTGCAACAGACGATGGTTGACCGGCTCATAGACAAGGAAACGCCAAAATCGACAGCCGAATACATAATCAGGAAGGCCGCCGGAGAAAGCCTGTTCGGGCTTCCATATACGCTGAACCGGTCACCGCTTGAGGCACAGATAGCCAAGGAAGCAGAAGCCAGATACAAGGCAAACGGCTGGGAATGGGGAGGTGCGAAAGCCGCCTCATTCGCTATAGACACTGTGGCGACAATGGGGTGTGGTTCGTGGGCCAACCTTGCGAAACTCGCTGGAGTGGAAGTTGTTTTTGCCGGAGTGGAGGCCTATATGGATTCCAAGAACAAAGACAACAGCATAACCATAGAGCAGTGTATCAGTCAAGGCGTATTCGGGTCCGGTGAAAACGAGAATGTATTCGAGTCTATCAGGGCCCAGGCTGGTTGGCTTGACGCCGAGAGAAACGAAAGTATCACAAGAATCAACAGCAATCTCAAAAGATCGGTCGGGACATTTTCATTGGGTGGTTATATCAGCCGTGGAGCGAAGGCTTTTGTCTTGCCCATCGCCAATGCAGTCGGAAATTTCAAGAAATCATTTGAGAAAGCGGCGCAAAATGCACCTCGAGTACCTCAAAATCAAGATGCACCGACAGGGAATGACATATCGCCTACAAGAGAAGCGGAAGTTCAGTTGGCGGCACGCTCGGGTAATGCTCAATCAGAACAGAACACAGAACAACCAATGTCAGAAAATATTCAATCCGACACCGATGCTACTGACGATGACAATATCCCACAGGAGCAGGAAGCCAACCAAGCCGGATGGGGTTCGCTTATGGCAGATCTCGGCTTCACCGGTCTTGGAGATATCGGCCACAACCTTGGTTATGTCATAGCCATGATGCCTGACATCCTTGTCGGCATGATGACCGGCAAGACACAGAGCCTGCATCTCCGTGACAACCTCATACCGATGGCATCCGTGGTCGCCGGACTCTTTGCCTGGAATCCCATTCTGAAAATGGTTCTAATCGGCATGGGCGGACTGAACCTTGTCAACAAGTCCGGACATGAAAGCATTGAAAGGCATAACAGTTCCGACGGACCGAGATTCAAGCAGTATGAAGACCAGGAACTCAATCCGAGGATAACCGGCCCCGTCATCAACGGCAACTGCCTTGTCGCCAACATCGACCGTACCCCATGCTCGATAATGCTTCCCGACAACGTGGTGGCTGCATATCAGTCAGGAGCTTTGCCGCTGAACACTCTTGCCAACACAGTTCTTGCAAGACATGACGCCAACAGCCAGCTCGCACAGGAGAACTACCGTGCCGTCACTCAGGAGAATCAATCACAGACCAGACAAATCAGATAATAAGCGAAACAGAATAATATGAAAGAAAAATCCCAACAGGAGGAGAAGGCGGCAGTCCGTCAGGTACAGTTAATCAACGAAGCCCTCACCAATGCCAAGGGTAACGGCGGCCAATGGCTCAACCATGCCGGAATGCTGGCCCCGCGCATCTATCCGAAAGGTCCGATGGTAAGTCCCTTTAACGCGCTCGTCCTGCAGCTCAACGCTGACCGCGAGGATTATGCCTCGTCGCAATATGTGTTCTTCCATACGGCAAAAGCCGCAGGAATCCCGGTCATAGGCAAGGAGAAAGGCACGCCGTTCAACTGGTATGCCTGGGATCTCTATGTCAATAAGCACGACCCAAAGGATGTGATAAGTGCCGGCGACTACAAGAAGCTTTCACAGGAACAGCAGTCGGAATACAAAGGAGTACAGCAGCGGCAGATCCGTATGCTTTTCAACCTTGACCAGACCGTGATGCCTCATGCTGACGAGGACAAGTACCGTTCGGTGCTCGACCGCTTCGGCTCCGCCAACGAGCGCGGCAACCTCAAGGCTGAGGAACGCCAGCTCCGCGCATCCGTCAACAGCTTCATCAAGCAGATGAAGGATTATCTGGTACCCATACGCCGGGAGGCTTCCGAATCGGCTCATTATGACACCGAAAAGGACGCAGTATATATGCCTGACCAGAAGAAATATGCTGAATATCCTGAATATGTGCAGGAACTCATGCGGCAAATTGTCTCTGCCACAGGACACCGGCAGCGTCTCGCCCGCGAGGGGATGGTGATGAAGGGCGGTCATGCCCCGGGCGACTACGCCGACCGCTACGAGCGACTTGTCGTGGAAGTGGCTTCCGCCATAAAGATGAACGAACTCGGACTCCCGGCAAAGGTCAGCTCTCAGAATATCTCCCTGATAGATAGCTGGACACGGGAGCTTCAGGAGAATCCCTGCATGATCGACGCCCTGGAAGCGGATGTCAACAATGCCCTCGATGTGATACGCAAGGCAGAACAGGGAGAGAAAATCGAATATGCCCGTTTCCGCACACAGGCACGGATTGACGAACTCCAGCAGAAACAGAAGCCGCAGGTTGACAGCCACGAGGCCGTCATCCTCTGTGACATACTCCGGCACGGCGGCATGAAGATTGACGACCGCAACTTCACTTCGCCGGAGGAAAAACGAGAGTTTCTTGAAAAATTTGACCTGACTTACTATAACAAGGAGCTGGAGGAAGCAATGGCCCTGACAGGTTCCGATGATAAGGAGCAGGTGGAACTGGCCTACGGCGAGGCTCTTAAAAACGCCGATTCAATCAACCGTCTCTGCATGGAATATCTTCCGGAGGTATGGAACTCCAAGTCGAATCATTACCTTATCAACGACATGATACGCCGGATTCCCAACGAGGCTGACCGTTCAATGGTGGTTGTAAAAGGTCCCCGTAGTGTCTATGACGTGATGCTTCCGGGTGGTGCGATGGCCGGGGGATATGTGAATCTGCCAGACGGAAACCGCAAGCTGTTCCGTGTGACTCCCGACGAGGTTATGACTGCCAATGAACGGGCCGATGCCAACGCGACACTTACTAACTTCGCGCTCAAAGGGTTCCCTCTTGCCCGTATAGAAGCCGCCTTGAAAAAAGATGGTGCCACTTATGTGCGGTTCTATAACAATGATGGCAAACTGTCACTCAATGCCGATGACGGCTTCTATGAAGGGAGAACAGTCCATGAGATGTCCTATAAGGGAGGCAAACTCAACGAGGTTGCCCGGATTGATGTATCCGGAGCTGTCGAGGCTGCGAACAGCGTGCTGTTTGACCGGGTTCAGATGCTCAAGGACGACAATGCACGCTGGGCTTTCTATATCAAACCGAAAGACGGCGAATCGTTCTGCATCTATCCTGAAAAGGAGGATGTCAACCGCTTTTTTTCAACGCTACGACAGGGTCATCAGTCGGAAGCTGACCGGCTCCGTATGGAACTCGGGCAGAAATACTATGAGCTTGTCAGAACCAATCCATCCCTCCGTTTCAACATCTTCAACGACATTCCCGAAGGAGTTGATGTCTCCCGTATCACCCGTGTGAATGTCTATAAGACAAAGGAGGACAAGATCATGTGCGCTCCAAAAATCGAAGGGGTCGAGAACGTGAAGCCCCGCGAGATCAGCCGCGACCAGTGGAACAGGATGTTCGTCGCCGAGGATATGGCTGAGTACAAGACCTCGCTTGCTGCAAAGGTGTTCGCCGATATTCTCGGAGCAAATGTTTCAAGAAGTGAGGCTGCGGTATCCGAGGTTGTCAAGCCGGAGCCGGAAGTCGAGAGCGTAGAGGTCGAAAGAACCGAGGAAGTGGAAGAAACGCAAACCGTTCACAGAGGGAGATAACTATGGCAAGCGTATCACAGCAATATGTAGAGCAGTATGCCGAGTATGCCATCGAGCAGCAGCGCAAATATGGTGTCCCGGCATCGGTGACGCTCGCCCAGGGTATTCTGGAGAGTGCCAACGGGCGCAGTCAGTTGTCGCGTGAGTGCAACAACCATTTCGGTATCAAGGCCGGGAAATCATGGCTTGATGCCGGAGGCCAGTACGGAATCTATACCGATGACAGACCCAACGAGAAATTCTGCAAGTATGCGACCGTCGGCGACAGTTACGAGCATCATTCGCTGATTCTCAAGAACAACAGCCGGTATTCGGCATGTTTCGCTCTTGCTCAGGATGATTACCGAGGGTGGTGCAACGGTTTGCAAAAAGCCGGTTACGCATCGTCCAAACAGTATGCATCAAGCCTTATCTCCGTGATCGAGAGAATGGACTTGACAAAATATGACAGCATGGCTGTGGAGCGTGGCCCGCTTACACCGACATCTGATATTCAGACATCTGCCGGGCAGTCAAGCCATTATTCGTTCCCGGTCAAGCGAGACGAGTTCATGCTTGTAACCTCTCCTTATGGCAACCGCAAAGACCCTATGAATCTGGGGCAGACGCAGTTCCACAAGGGTGTGGATATTCAGTGTAAGGGTGACAGCCTTCTTGCCACCGAGGATAACGGCCGCGTCGTCAGTGTCAGTCACAATGTCAACACCGGCGGCGGCAAGAGTGTGACCTTGGAGTATGACCGACCGGACGGCTCAAAATATCAGACAACCTATATGCACTTGTCGGAGATAGCTGTCAAGGCGGGTGATACCGTCAACGCCGGAACTAAAATCGGTGTCTCCGGCAACACGGGAACAAGAACCACCGGGGAGCATCTTCATTTCGGAGTGAAACTGATAGATGCCGACGGAGCTAAACGGGACATCGATCCTGCAGCATACCTCGCGGAGATTGCGGCCAAAGGGAACATAGCGGTCACTGCCATGCACAACGGAAATAATCTACTCGCAAAATATGCCGACCCAACCCATCAGCAGGATACTCCCGGAGAGGATATGGCAATCAGTGAGACTCCTGAAGAGGAAATGACACCCGACGGCTGGATGAAGAACTTCCTTTCTTCGGAGGATAGCGGTGTAAATCTGCCATCAAATGACCCGGTCATGGAAATGGCAATCACAATGTTCACATCGCTTATGGCTCTTGCAGTGCAGATTGACGGTAAAGACAGGGAGGAAGCCATGGCACTCGCTACCCATGCGGCTGTAAACCGTCAGATAGACCTCAGTTCATTGACTCCCGGTCTGAAAGCCTGTAACCTGGCTATCCGTGAGGGGCAGAACCCTATTCTGTCAATCACCGATGACAGAGGCTCGTTCAACCATGAGCTGCNNAATGCTGAAATGACAAGGCTTTCAGCGGCACTTAACGACGCGAATCTTGGCAACGAGGCAAAACAGGGACGCATAGCCGGTATTATCAACAATATAGTTGTCGCCAATCAGATGTCGCAGAATTTCGACCGACAGATGGGCAACGACCAGAATCAGGGACTGCAGCGATGAGAAGTATTATCCTCTATACGGCTCTCGTTGTGATGCTGCTGATATTGTGCTACATCACTCTCGTGATTTACTCTCATTTGGGCCTTTTGTGGGCTGTCGTATTCTCGGCTTTTGAGGCTGCGAAAACATCAATAGCCTGCATTTTCTATGTCAGGCTCATTTCAAGGGACTGACTGACCAATCAACTAATTCATAACCAACTAATCAATCATTCAAGTATATGATTAAATGCAATGTAAAAGTATGCGGTATCATCAACCGTACCGCAAGTATGAAACAGACTTCCGACGGCAAGAGCTTCGTGGCTTTCGGGCTGTCGGTGGACATACCCTCGACAAAAGGGGACGCAGTACCGGTAAATATCAGTGTCGCCGCCGAGAACGCCGATGTCGCGGCTCTCACTCAGGGACGGCGTGTCTCAATCGAAGGTGTGCTGAAGATCAAAGGTGCGCCGGAGAAGAAAACCTATTTCAATCTGTCGGTCGGCAACATCGAACTGGATCCTGTGGCGGAATCAGGCATCGCCGGGGAAATTGAGTTTCGGGGTGTCGTATGCAAGGACATCAAGACTCCTACCGACAAGAAAGGGAACCGATACCTGCGATTCTCGGCCTATTCGACAGATAAAGTGGGCGAAGATTTTTTCTCGGTATTCGTGCGCTTTGTGTCGTTCAACGAGGCCATTCCGTCTTTCATAGTACCCAAGGCGAAAATTGATGCCAAGGGGGAGCTGCGCATTTCGACATTCAACGGAAATCTTGACCTTAGCTGCAAGGCCGTTGAGCTGAAAGAATACGTCAAGACTCCGTTCTGATGGCGCGATATTCCAAGAATCCGATTACGCCTCCCGCAGAGGACAAGGCTCTTGACCGCTTCACGGAGCTGATGATTGACAAAATCAAGTCAATCGACCATGACTGGGAGAAGCCCTGGTTCACCGAGGGTGCGCTTGTGTGGCCCCGCAACCTTCACGGCCGCCGTTACAACGGAGGCAATGCACTCATGCTTATGCTCCATGCAGAAAAAGAGGGCTACAGACTTCCGGTCTGGTGTACTTTCAACAGCATCCAGCGAGATCTAAATCTCCAGCAGAAAGGCTCGGAGGAACGAGAGACCGTTCATGTCCTGAAGGGAGAAAAGTCCTTTCCGGTCTTTCTCACTACTTTCACAGTCATTGACAAGGATACTAAGGAAAGGATTCCGTGGGAAGATTACAAGAAACTCTCCAATGATGAGAAGAAACAGTATAATGTCTATCCCAAGAATCAGGTTTTCAATGTGTTCAATATAGCACAGACAAACCTGCAGGAAGTACGTCCGGAATTGTATGCCAAATTGGAGGAACAGTGTGCAGTGAAACTGCCCGAACAGAAGGGAGAGGTTTTCTCTTTTCCGGTTATTGACGCGATGATGGGGAACAATGCCTGGGTGTGTCCTATCAGGCCGGAACGACAAAACGAGGCTTACTATTCTGTGTCAAAGGATTATATCGTAGTCCCAACGAAAAAGCAGTTCGTTGACGGCGAGAGCTTCTACGGAACGCTTCTCCATGAGATGATTCATTCTACCGGAGCATCCTTTCGCCTCAACCGTCTGAAAGCTTCATCTTTCGGGGATAAGAATTATTCCCGGGAAGAACTTGTAGCCGAACTTGGAGCAGCCCTTATTTGTCAGCAAAATGGCATACAGAAATATGTCAAGGACGATTCCGCCGCCTATCTCAAGTCTTGGCTTAAAGAACTTGAAGAATCCCCGGATTTCATCCGCACTGTCATGTCGGATGTCAAGAAGGCCACGGCGGTTATCAACTATCGGATGCAGGATGTCAGCCAGCAGCTTGAAAACGGGCAGACCGTTCAGCCTTATTCTGAGGAACAGGCCGTATTCGACCCGACGTTGGTTCCCGAAGAATTGCCTTTCAAGGAGACGCCAAAGGTCGAGGACTGGGAAGAGGAAGAGATTGCAGCTATGGAACTGCCAAGAGGTTGCCGCCGATGAAGAAGTGGCTTATGATGATTATGGTGGTGTTGCTGTCAGCAATGGCAGCTAATGCCACCTCAATTTCCGACTCCCGCAAGTCAAACTTGATGGCGTTGCCTCCTTTTGAACGTGCATGCGTCCTGATCCGGCATTACGAAACTCTCCACAAACCAAAGCATTGGCCGACCATCGCATACGGCCATGTGGTACAGAAAGGCGAGAACTACAAGAAACGGCAATACACCCATGCGGAAGCCGACCGGATACTGAGAAAAGATTTGTCTCGGCTCTGTGCCTATTACCGTGGCTACGGTGCGGACAGCCTGTTGCTTGCCTGTCTCGCCTACAATGTCGGCAGCGGCCGCATCCAGAACAGTACGCTCCTCAAAAAGCTGAAATCCGGGAACCGTGACATCCATCACGAATACACCTCGTTCTCGAAATACAAAGGTCGCCGACATCCCGGTCTCTACCGTCGTCGATGGATGGAACTGGAACTATTATATGAAAAGCTCTAACCATAGTTTAAGAGGCTGTGTCAAAATAAAGATTAACTGCACCTTAAAAATTTTTTGTCCAACTTTTTTGGTCAGTTCAAAGATGACACAGTTTCTTCTTTATTATATAAGTACCAGCCAAAATAAATGTGCATGTGATCGGCTTATGGTCTGAGCGAGATATGAAACCGAGGAAATGGAATTATATGGTTCCATAACGATTGATGAATGGCTTTATATGTTGCCGCGATATATTCCTGGCATTTATTTATTTGTCGTAAGTACTCAATTCATAGATATACCAATATTATACCCGATGAATTAATATATAGGTATGGAAAATAATAGAATGGAGACTTTATTCATTGAAAGCACTATGAAATTTATCAAAATAAGATGCCGTATGATAAGCTACTTCTTGTTCGGTAAAATTTTTTAGTTTATCTTGGCTTTCCTTTAATTTGCAGGCAATTAGAAATATTAGATTATCATCTTTATATTTGTCTTCAAAGCCTGTTAAAAATAATGATTGTATCTGATGTGCTTGTATTGCTGCCATACTTGAATCCGACCACATACCCTCATCAGTAGTATTTTGACCAATTTTATTTTTCCAAAATGCTATAATTGAGCTGAGAATACGCTCATATTCTATTCTACGTCCTTGCATATTTAAACCCCATATCGGCAAAGAAATTACAGGGAAATAAAAATCTTTATTCAATTGAATATGTTCTGATATTAAATATGCAATGGACTCTTGATCAAGTGCCTCTAAAATAGGACATTCGGTTTCTTTAACACGACCAGCAATCATAAATAACAGATCATCATCTTTTTTATTAAGTTCTGAAGTAGGCCAATGATACTCTAAATTAATACTTTTGAGCCTAATATAAAGTAACCCGGCTTTTGAAAGCAGAGACTGTATGTTTGAAGAGATCTTAATAAGAGAAAGATAGGAGGCATATGCTTCTGCAATCGCCCAATCATATGGATTATTCAAAACTGATTTAATCAGTTGTTCAGAGGTTAATCCCATCTTAACTTGGAAGAATGTAGATATCGCTTGGAGGATTTTTTTTATATCTTCCAGATTCTCTCTATTATCAGCGATTTCATCATAAATAGCAGCTGTTGATTCAAAGAACGGTTCAAATGTTTTATAATATTCCTCGTTTTGAATCATTCTGAATGTAATCTCTTCTGGAGTGAATTTGTTATGCTCATCGATTGCCGCTATAAGAGAATTAAGGAATACGGTTCTAATTATATTTTTCGAATTAGGTTTGCCTGTTCTTGAAACAAAAGAAGTTCTTAAGGTTTCTTTTAAAGCTATCCCAATAGCCTTGTCTATACCTGCATTTGCTTCCGTTGGGATTTTATCTAAAAAATCATTAATTACCGAACCAATTCCACTCTCTGATTCACTGAGCGAGATAGCTTGATCTATTATGGTCTGAGTTACACCATTAGTCATATCAATTATCATATCTCCAACGCTATTTGTAACCGCAACCATTGCTGCGTCTTTTGCCGTATTAATCAATTGATTCTGAACTGTCATTTGTTCATTTTCAATGTCATTTATGCATTGGATTCCAGCCCCTCTTGTAAGATAATAACTTGTAAATCCATTTGCAAAAGAACCCAATGGGACCCAATTTAAGATTGTGCTTGCTATTGCCGTACCTCTAAGTGTCAATCTTCCTATAGCTCGCATAATATGTATGTTACGAGCTGCTTTATCTGAGACATCGTATATTTCGCAGATGCGAATTATCATTTTTGTAGTCAAAACGGTTAATGCGACCCTGTCTGCGCCGAATTGTCCTCCACAAAATCCGGCTATTGTCGCGGTACCGCCATGATACCATGCATATTCATCCACAATTGCTATTGCATCTTCACGTTTTCCCATATTTATTTGTTTAAGAAGAAGATTCAACCATATACTTACCCATATTTAAATAATACATTCCCAAAATGAGAAGAAATAATATATCAGGACATCAATTATTTAAGATTTCCACTCCTTTCTTTGTGAAATAATATCCTGAAATCTTAGTACAGTCTCCCTCTTTATATATCAGATATCCATTGGCAGCAAGTTCTGAAAGCAACTCCTCTGCTTGAGGTGGAGCAATTTTGAGTGCAATGGCTACACTTTGAGGCATTATGAGATCACCGACTCTTACCTTATTACCTGTGCAAGAAAGAATTTGGGATGCTGTAAACTTCATAATTAAATCGATTTATAATATGTTAATATTCCGCTAAATCTTGATTCAGTTCAGATAACATTCGTGGAATATTATCAATTGCAGTGCTTCTATGAATTACAAAAAAGATAAGTCTTTTTTTGTATGTTATCCAACAAAGAGATAACAAAACAAAAACTTTTCCCATCAATGTAATATATGGCAAGGCAACATTAAATATTTGAAGAGGTAATTCATTAGAGCCTTTAAAAGGAATGTAACATTGAATTATTGCATACAAATACATTATCATAAGAAATGCATTCGGAATTCTCATATAATTACTATTGATTTTTCCAAGCATCAGAACAAACGTTCCTGCTGAAAAAATACTTAATGATATTGATACAATATTCGGAGGGAGAGTCGTGTTGCCGGAATCTGAAGGGAGATTAATGTAGATTGACTCATGTATTAACCCCACTACAAACAAAACAGTAAGCATAATCATAACTATTCCACCTGTCCACAATCCAGTCGCCTCTCCACCCCGTCTTTTCCTATCTACAGTAATATCGGTAAGAATTAGATATATACCCAAAAACGCAGTACTGCTTAAGAAATCGAATATTTGACTAAATATAGTTCTTGCCAGAACTACATTACTATTGTGAGCATTTGGAAACGCGACTGAAAAAAGAAAGTTTCCCAAATAATAACAAAGCCATAAAGCCCAAACGACTAGCCATAGATAGTAAAAAATCAGAGTCGTTTTTCTAACAACATTATATCTCCTATCATTATCCTCTTTACAAAAAACTTTCACATTGCAATTATCTATCATATAACCAATAATATGGCTTTTATTTTTCAAATCTTTAGTGGTACTCCACATATTAGTCAGTATGACAAAAATTGCTATTATGATAAAAAAACTTTGAATTCCATATTCCACTTGAGGCGTCAATCTAAATATGAATTCATCTAACTTTCCTGTAAATATAGATTTAAAGAAACTTACATTTTCACAAATCAATGCAAGAAGCGTTGACAAAACAGCTCCTGCCACAGTCCACCAAATTTGATATTTATCTTCTTTATACCAAGATACTAAATCTCTTATCATGACTATTATCTTTGTGTTTTATTATCTTTTCTATTAAACCAGAACCAGTCCATCGAGGGAATCATAATCTCCTCTATTGCGCCATTATTAATTTGGAAACAAGTATTTCGTCTATCATAACATTCAAATAATTGACTTACGGAGCATACCTTGCCACAATAAATCTTACTGGGAGAGTTATGATACCCTGCGAATCGTTCAACATATACAAGCAATTTTCCTGATTCATCCCTATCGGTACATATGATATTGTCAGCTATTGCACGTAATGCCTGCACACTTTCTCCATTTTTATCACACAATATATGCAACGTTATATCTCGTTCTCTACAAAGCATTGCCAAGGCTGATATAAATAACGAGTTATTCTTTAACAATGGGAAACAATAATCTAGAATCTGCAAATCATCGATTATTATTCTTTTAATGGTTTTACCATCCTGAAATGGTGTGTCAATTTGGAGCTGCAAGTAATATATAAACTCCTCTGGTGTTATACATCCCATCATGATATTCATGAAGTGAATGAATGAATAACAATTCCCACACCTTTTATCACTTCTATCTCGATTAATTCTTGCAGGGCATCCTAATCTTCTTCTTATCATTCGCTCATCTTTATTAAGCATAAGAATAAGAGTATGCTCTTTATTAATAGAACTGCTGAAAATGCCACCAAATGTAAGGAATCTTTTGAACGTATTCCCGTTTCCAATTATTGCGGTAACACCTTCTTGTGTTTTATGGATATGGTTTTGAATCATAGCTTCCGTGTCACCTTTTTGCGGTTCCCTTTCCGGATTATGTAATATGATTCTGGACAGAAGTTCCGAAGTTCTATAATCCAATCGCTGTTCAGGATATAGAGCTTCAAGATAGGCTTCTGTGATTTTACATTTAGAATTCAAATAATCTTGTAGAGAGTTATTACAGTTATCTGAATTGGTTTGGAATAAATACTGTTGATATGTATCAGATATAACATTTGAGTGAGTGTACACCATAGCTCGCTGAAGATATCTACGAACTTGGAATATCCGATGCAGACTTGGATATACCTCAAACCCATAATCGCGATATTTATATTGATGCCAACCTAAAGAAGACGTCTGTAACTTGCTTTTATCAATCGACAACTGATCTATTCGATAATTCTGAACCTCAGTAGGTCTAAGACTTATTATCATATCTGCCAAATAATCGGGTATAAGTCTTTCGACTCCGAATGGAAGTGTCACAACAATAACATGATGAGGAACAGATTCATTTGTTTTCCTATTTTCTATTTCCTCTTGCGCAAGACTTTCTTCTATCTTTTTTGCTATTTTTTTACACTCTTTTTTCGTTTCTAATATCGCCTCTATCAAATTTTGAGCTTTATTTTCGTCTACATCTGGAATATCGATAGAGATTATATTGGTTTTAAAAATTTTCTGCTTTATTGTCGCCATGTCCCTTTCGTGTGATATGTACATGGGAATATAATTAAATCCCACATACTCACTAAGATCATTCATTATTTTAAGTAATGAAGGGTGAGGCTTTTTTTCCTTGGAAGGCTCAAACACGAAATAGTTGATAATTTCGTGCCATTTGCGGCCAAACAAAATATTTGAAGTGTCACTTGTTGCATCTTTCGTTCTGAAATGAAGAGAATTTGTACGATTGCTATAATATGCAGCTTCCATACAAATCAAATCATCAATATCTTCTATAATATTGAATGGCGAATAGTCATATAAAGACGGCTCAAAATCTTCGCATAAAATTTTATCCAGCTTAAAAAACACGCTTGAGAATGTGCTTGAATACTTAATATTTGAACTTAACTTCTGATTCCTTAATTGAGTTATGCTAGAAGATATGATTATGTCCAATAGCACATCGTTTATATAAGCCGGATCTTGCACAGTGGATATAAAGT
>DAAV01000044.1:7301-17617 GCA_001701295.1 Bacteroidales bacterium H10 | reverse complement strand
AGCCATAGCAGGCAGAATATAAAATAATTTTTTCATAAGTTCCTATCGTTACTGATTCATATGCAAAACTAATACAATTTTCTTAATAATAAAAATCGCAGACCACCAATCCAGTCACAGCCGTCAGTACAGCCAGAGCCGAGAGCACTGTCAAAGCCACAGGCTTTGACCACACGACCTACCTACCGATGAGTGAAGTCTCCTCCGGTAGAGTGGTCAGAGGCCGTCAGTGAAGCCGCCTCGGGTCGAATGGTCAAAACCGATCTGTGAAGCAGCCTCGGGTTGAGTGGTCATAGCCTGTGGCTCTGACAGCAGCTCCTAAATACCGGCCATGAACCCCTCTTTTGGAAGGGCGGCGATATAAGCCGCAAGTTCATTCATATGAGAAGCGATCTGATAATTCATCTCTCTGCGTATATCCGGAGATCCGGACTCCGCAATTATGAGATAACGTCCTGCAGCACACAAATCAAACCATAATATGATCCGCCAGGACCATTTGCAAACACTCCTCCCGATATGCCTCTTTCTCCGGTTGAGTCCAGCGTCTGCGCACATGCACCGGAAACGCATGTGACGAAAATACGAAATTTAGATTATGAAACCAAACAATAAAAAGCGGGCGCCGATGGCGTCCGCTTTAGAGAAGTCTTAAAGACTCTTATGTTTTATTCGCAAGTGATTACTTAACGATAGTCTTTGTAGTCTTGTTGCCCTGCTTAACGATTACGAGCTCACCAGCCTCGGGATTAGCGATCTCAAGACCCTGAAGGTTGAAGAAGCGCTTGGGAGCATTCTCAGTATCGTTGATCACACCCTCGACACCGGAAGGATCTGCAAGCTGGATCTTTGATACCATCGGTCTCGGATTGTTGTCACCACCACCTACGATCCAATAATTAGGGAAATTGAAATCTGGAATCATTTGTAAGCGGCAAGTAGGAAGAGAAACCAATCTGCTGCTGTTGATGTTTGCAATTTCATCTCCAAAAGTCTCTCCTTCTTCGATGATATCCTCATAAGAATAACCCTGCATATAATACTGATCACTTTCAGCTGTTGTAAGTGCAATATTAGATACGACACCCATATACTCCTCAGCCACAAAACCAGCATTTACATTGGGACGAACAAGAACACAGTCAGGATTGGTTATATCAAGAATAAGGAAACCATCTTCCTTGTATGTATTGATGCTTGCGTAAGGAGAACCCGCACCATAAGGATTCTTAAGCATAAAGATATTGCCATCAGCATTATTCACATATGTATCAACCTCATAAGCGGGGAAGGAGCCTGCATTGCTGAGAACACCAAACCAACCGTCAGTAAATGAAGACTTACCGGCATACGACCATTCACTGCTGTTGTATGTAAAGGCCGGAGCTTCGGGGAACAGATCCTCAAGAGCACCAAAAGCTACGCCATATTTCCATCCACCTATAAAACCGGAAGTAGTACCGATATTTTCGGGCGTATTGAATAAAAGCTGCTGGTAACTGCTGTCAGGAAGCCAACCTCCAATATAACCGACACTTCCGTCATTCATTTGAACACCATTGGGACAGTATGTAAACGTGATGCTTGGAATATCTCTTTCATTCTCGATGTAACCATCCACAACATCAAACTCCTGAGTATAAAGTCTGATTTCTCCAATACTGGGATCAAGCGCACCTGCAGGGACAACAGACTGAGGTGCAATAGTAATAGTTTGTGCAGAAGCATTATATGTTCCTTTCACACCAAAATCTCCCAAAGGAGTGGCAAGGCCGTAAATCTCAACCTCTGTATCACTTATCTTTTTGATCTGGATGGTACAATAATTTCTTTCCTTATTATCCTTGTCAGTACGGCCATAATATGAAAATGCATAATAGTTGTTGACGTCACCAACAGCAGGAGCTTTCATCATGCCATTGTTATTTTCAACAAAGGTGTACTCGCCGATCGCTGTGGCTGCATTCTCTTTCATGGCTGTCTCAAGACCATTCTTGGTGACAGGCGACACGACAGCTGAAGCTGTAAGTGTCGTGGCAAGTGCCATCAAAGCGTAAATTTTCTTCATAATTTGAAATTTTTAGTTAGATTTATATTAAATTTCGTATTTTGCACGATTTGATTCTCAAAGTATCAATCAAATTTTTCAATACTAACTCGTAGAAAGTATTTGAATAACTCACAATGCAAAATTACAATTTATTTTTTAATCCACAAGTTTTTTATTACTAAAATTTAAAAAAAATGATTTTTGTCATTTTCAGTAATTCCATACCTTTCTTTATATTTATCCCAACGAATTAAAAATTAGATAGAAATTGGTGCGCCCTTGACGGCCGCACCGATTTCTATCCATATTTATTATAATGCTATATCATTAAAAACGGATTTTCTCTGTCTTAATACCCGATTTGCGAATCAATATCTGACCGGGCTGCGGATTATCAACAGCAACTCCCTGCAAATTGAAATAATGAATTTCATTTGCGTACTGATCAATTTCGATTCCATTTACACCAGAATCTGAATTGAATGTCATATATATGCTTCCAAGAAGTTTATTGGATCCGTTATTAAGGTATGACGCAGTAATCCTATACACATATCCGACTGGCATTGCAGAAAAATCAAGAGGAATAATCAAACTCGACTCGCTGCCTTCTCCAAGGAATGGCAAATCATAATACAAATCGTTCTCAAACGGTTCAAATTTCGATGTCTCAGGATTGTATCTTGCGCCAATAATTCTCACACTGGTGTCCAGATACCCCTGTGTAACAGTATATTTAAAGTTGAGATCAAATTTTCCGCTATCGTTTACTTTATATGTATTATCAAAAGTACGGGATCCTGATGTGACACTTTCCTGGGGAGCATCGAGTATCGCAAGTTCATCAAGAGCAACCTGAGTCGTACCTGATACATAAGATAATTCATATTCTCCGAACGATCCAATGATCTGATTGTCGGCACGATTGATAATCTTAAGTTCATATGTACCGGTACCCGTGTCAGTAGCATTGTCAGCAGCTCTAAACGCCACAAGAGCACTTTTATCGAGAGTCTCACCCGGATTCACTGTAGCAAGCATCATATCCCCCTGATACTGAATAACTCCTGAACGGCAAAGTACGGGAGAAAAACAGATTGACAACTGAATATCACTGTCATTCTTTATCGAAGAAACAAGTTTGGCATTCCGACCCAAATATAAAGGAGAAGCTATATCGCAATCCTCAAATATCAATACTGAAGGAGATGCAGAAGACACAGTCAGATCTCCACCTTCGACAGTAAGATAACAATAATTAACGCCCCCCCAATGACAAACCATAGGTTGCCAAGGAGCATCAGCCACTTCATTATCTTTAGCCGCAAGTGTCACTTTGTACTGTCCGTCCGGAAGTGCGGGTACCGGTATCGAAGGATTCATACTCGATGTCGGGCAATATGAAGTAGTAGACAATGTCACAGAAGAGAAGCTATTTCCAGCAGAACTCATCATTACCCCATTCACCTCCGCCACAGGATCGGATTCTCCAATTTTTGTAAAAATAGCTCCTATGCTTACATCAATGTCACGATAGGAAGCATTTCCCCATCCGGGATGAGTTGAATCAACAGCCTTGAAGCGGATATTATCTCCACTTAAACTTGCAGTAGCATTGCCATAGACAATCATGTTGGAAAGCCGACGTTCCGCAGGCTTTCCTGTAGGAGGCTGCAACCCGAGAATAATACCCTGACTGTAATTGAAACCACCATCAGCTCCACCTATACCTTGAGATTCGGGATTCAAAGAATCAAGAACGTAATATCCATCTGACATACCACCCCAGCCCCAATTGAAATGGAAATATCCGTTACCGTCGTACCCATCGCATACGAAAGAGTGTCCTCCGTCAACGGAACTTCCATCATAAATTACAGGGCCGACATTCTTGATATTGTCATATATGAGCCGCGTCCATTGATCCAGAGAATACAACTCTCGTTCAGTATAATATGTAGCTTCATCATACTTGAAATAAGTTATAGCGGCATTAGGAAGTTTCATACTTACGGCACCGGATGCATACATGCCATAATTCATCTCTACGGAATATCCGCAAGCCTTCATAAGGAAAGCCACGGCATCACCCTGCTCCTGAGTATAATTTCCCGCAATATAATTATCAAGCATCTGATCCCATTCAAACTCTTTGTTGAAATTCATTGTACGACTACGGCCGGATGAATCCATATAACGAATACTTCCCTGTCCTCTTTCGGGGTAATTAAAATATTTCATAACCTGTGCGAAAGATGTCGCAACACATCCGGTGGGGGTCTGTGTTCCGCTGATTACCGGTGTCTGACCATTATACGGAGCATCCTGATTCCATGTCGTTTTGAGCAATGGCATCAAAGGAGAAAGATCAGCGGGTGCATAAGGTCTTACAGAAGATCCATCTATACCTTTGGCCTGCATATATTTAATTTTGCGGCCTTGTTCATTGAGCCACCACACGAGCGAAGGTGGAAGATTATTGACATCGACAGCACCTGTATCGGAATACCCGAGCACAGGAACAGCCGTATCATCGGCACTAAGTATAGTATAGCCTTTGCCATCAGATGGAGTGAATATATAAGCTGAAGCTACTCCATCTTCAAGACGCGCCGTATAAGCGAGGCCGTGTCCGGAACCATATGCGGACATGATTCTTGATGGACCGGAAATAGCAGCTCTCTCAAGAGCCTCTTCCGGAGAAATAGGAGCTGAAAACGCACTGGCAGCAAGTGCGAGTCCTACAACCGTTAGTGTTAATCTGTTAGACATATACAACTGAATTAAAATTTGATTTGACTATATGACGACCGGGAACGCGCAAGACGGTAAAAAGTTTAAAATATACACCGTCTATTCATGTATCCCTTAAAACATGAAAGATTCACAAAGTAAATCAAAATACTTGAAAAAAACAAAAAAACTCCGGCAAAAACATTGCCGGAGTTTTTTAATATAACCACGCTAAACGCGGAGGTCTCTGATTTAATTATATTCGAGCAGATTCTTGTCAATAGCCTTGTTATATTCAATCTCACTTCTCGGGATTAGCATGCGCCAGCCGCCGTTTGCATCAACCGGAGTATCGACTGCGAACTCCGACTGCCAGTTGCCAGATGTAGGATCATTCGGAACCCATGCACGACGTTCGATGGGAAGATTCCAACGTTTGAAGTCCGACCAGTTGCAACCCTCGCCCCAAAGTTCGATACGACGGCAAAGGCGGATTTCATCAAGAAGTTTCTGACCACTGCCCGAGAATGAATAACCCGGGATACGGATATCATTAATAGACTTGAGCAGTGCGAGAGCTGTAGTTTCCTCTCCATTATAATATGCAGCCTCGGCTTCGAGTAGCTTCATTTCGGTAGCACGCATGAAGGGATAAGTTCCCGAGCTGTAAGGAGCGACTGCCCAGATCTTATATTGCGCACCGAAAGGAATAGAATTCAAGGTAGCATATTCAGTCTTGGAAAGACGGACATTTCCTGCACCCTTAATATAGATATATGCATACAGATCACCGCTCTCACTATCCGGGTTGACCATTAGAGAAAGATCTCCGGTGAAAAGATTGCGTGCATAATAATTTGAATAATATACAGCCACATTGTAAAGACCCCATTTTGCATCTCTGTCATTTCTGTTTGCCGCATAAGGACCTATGCTAAGGTCACAGTTGGCCGTCGCGTTGACCAAAGCCGGATTCCAGAACTCCGCTTCAGTGATCTTACCGGGATTGTAGGTCTTGCTTTCAGCCTCAAGCACATCAATCTTATCAGGTGTCAGATAGCACTGACGACGGATATCATTGGGATCAAGCTGACGATAAAGATCATAGTCTATACCATCAGGAGTCTGCCATTTCGCCGTATAATTTCCATTAGGAGCAAACATACAATACTCAGACCAATAATAGATGTCAGACTCAACTTCAGACGATACCCACATAAAGTCATTATTATCTGAATAGAAGCCACCCATATATGTCTTGTTATCCATTACCTCATAACCTTCGGATGCATTGTGAGCCATCTTCTGGGCAGTAGTATAGTCATGAATGATCATGGCCGCGCGCGCATAGATACCGTAAGCGACATTAAGATCAGGCATCCACTTGGTCTCTCTCTTCAAGCCGCTGCTCTGATAAAGTTCAATAGCAGTGTTCAAATCGTCATAGATCAGTTTAAACACATCATTCATGGTGCAGAGGGGAGCGTCCTCAACATTTCCAGCTGTACGCATCACAGCACATACGGCCTCGCCGTTACGGCTGTTTTCCCAGCGGGGAGCATAATACTGCATCAGTTTAGTGTAGCCGTGAGCACGGAGAGTCAGGACCTGAGCCTTCACAAAAGCGCGCTCGTCATCTGCTCCTTCCGCAGCATCGATTCCACTGAGAATCACATTTGCCTGCTGAATAAGATTATAACAATATTTCCAAGGCAATACGTTCATGACGTAATTGTCTTTCTGCCAAGGAGACTGACCCGTCATAATTTCATAACCCCACTGCGACATGGCCATGCCGACATGATGATCAGGACCGAAAGCGTCGTTCATACGGTGATTGATATACGCCTCACCATTCATGAAATTATAACCGTTGCCACCTGCTCCTGCTATATCCTGATACTGCTGCCACATTGCCTGACAGATACCTATCATGGCAAGTCTCGCGCCACTGACAGTACTCGTCACGTCATCATTGGATATGGAAGTCTCGGGAGCCAATTGGAGATAATTGTCAGAACAGGAGCTTATCGAACCTGTCGCCAGCAATACCGCCGCTGCATATATTAATTTTTTTGCATTCATAAATTTAGACTCTTTATGTATTTTTAGAATTTAACAGAAAGCTGGAACGAGAATACTCTTGCAGGCACGTAGTATGCGCCCTGACCTCCGGAGAAGCTGTACTGCGGGTTGAAACCTTTCTGTTTTGAAAGAATGAAAAGATTGTCTACTGAGAAACCGATATTGATATTCTGGAGCAGCAACGCATTAACCCACTTCTGGGGAAGGTCGTAACTGATATTAAGGTTCTTCAGAGTCAGATAATCATTATTAATAAGGAATCGGCTTGAGGAAGTGTTGTTATACTGAGAAAGTTCAGTATCGGCAACAGGTATTCCACCTACCACATCGGCGGTAGAAATCTGATAAGTTCAGTCCTCGAGCTGTGAATGAGGTGTCGAGCCTTCAGGAGCCTGTGTCCATGATTTGAGAATATCCTTATGCAACGCACCGGCACTGCTGTTAGAGAAAGACATCAAACTCTGATAGTTGCTGTTTGTAGACTTACCGCCGAGGCTGTAAGTGAAGAGAAGACCGAGATTGATACCTTTCCATGAAAGATTTGTACCAAATGATCCGTAGACAGTCGGAAGGGCTGTGCCGAGACATTTGCGGTAAGCGTATTGCGTACGGTCTGTATATTCGCGGCCGTTTTCGTCAACAAAATAGTGACCTGATTTTTTGGCTGCAGCAACGTTAGATTCCCATGCATTCTTATCATATACCTTATCGCCGTTGTCATTATATGAATAAAGATCAGGAGACTCAGGATTCATATAATAAAGAGAATGACCGGTAGTTCTGTCCACACCTGCAAATTCGTAAGTATACTTTTCGTAGATCGACTTACCCTGGAAGAGGCCCTGGCTCGCTATGTCACGACCGTTAGGAAGTTTGTTAATCTTGTTCTTCACAAACGACGCATCTATATTGAAACGCCATCTCCAATCAGCATTACGGATAATGTCGACTCCGAACTGAAGCTCCCAACCGTAGTTGGACATCGTACCGATATTCTGCATTACACGCAGGTTGGCACCACCGAGGATCGTTGTACCTGCCGATGCAGGAAGCGTCACGTTGTAAAGAAGGTCTGCATTTCTCTTATTGAAATAACCGATGGTGAAATCGAAACGGTCATTAAAGAGAGAACCTTCAAGGGGCACGTCAAGAGTCTCTGTCGACTCCCACTTGAGATTGTCGGCAGAAATGCTGTTAGGCTGAAGATTACCGAGGTTGCCGTAGCTGAACAGATAATAAGTGTTGTAATAAGAATAATAGGAGGCGGCGGCATCATTACCTACAGCACCGTAAGCGGCACGAAGTTTCAGATAATTCACCCAGTCAAGATTGTGCATGAATTTCTCCTTGGAGATGATCCAGCTTGCACCGACAGACCAGAATGTACCCCAACGATTGTCTTTCTTGAAACGAGAAGTACCGTCGCGACGGATAGAAACCTCACCGAAGTATTTCTGATCGTAGTTATAACGTGCACGGCCAAGATATGATTCGGTGCGGACTTCCGCCTTATTCTGCTGAGACATATCATTAGATTCGAAATTGGAAACACCAATATTGCCGTCGAGCATCTGACCCGATTTTCTCAAAGAAATAACATCATAACCGTAAGCATAATTCTCATGAGAGAGAAGAACATCGATATTGTGATCACCGTAATCATGATTCCAGGTAAGAGACTGGGAGAAAGTATTCGAGAAGTATGAAGCGTTACTTACATCAAGACCACCCTTGTTCTTCTGCGAGCCGACAAGGTTATTTGAATAATCGATGCCGTCCTGTTTGAGACGCATCATGGCTCCACGCACTGTAACCTCAAAACCGTAAGGTATGATAGCTGTACCGTATATATTACCGTTGATTGTGTTGGTAGTATAATCATGGCGGTTGAGTCGCATATCCCAGGCTACATTATCACCCTTAGTAAGACCGCTAAGGTTCCACTGAGGCGTACCGTCGTCATTGCGGAGGATGTTGCCCTCTTCATCATGTGCATAATAAGGCATGACAGGAGCATTGAATTCTGTCAGGAACGGATTGGAAGTTGATCCGAGCTCTTCAGAATCGACGTTACCCAGTTCTGACTTGGAATAAGAAGCCGAAATATTCATACCTGTACGGAAATATTTCACCGGCTGATAATTGGCCACGAGACGACCGTTAAAACGCTTAAAGTCTGTACCAAGCGTATAACCGTTTTCTTTCAGATAGCCGATAGAACCGAATGCATCGAATTTTTCGGTAGCACCTGCGGCATTGATATTGTATTCCTCGCGATAACCTGTTCGTGAGATAGCATCCCACCAGTCAAGGTCCGTATATCCGGGGCGGACGCTACCCTGAAGCTTTCCGTTAGCATCGAAAAGTTCGTCTGCGGTACGGTCATAGATGTTCTGACCCATCATGAAAGTTCGAACGAAATCATCTTTGCGTTTAGCCAAAGCAGCCTCGTAAGTCGGGTATGTTTTAGAATCTGCAGTGACAGCACCACGACACCAGGCTGCGAGCGAAGACTCCATCCAATCATCAGCACCAAGCTTATCATAGAACGGGAGGGCACGAGTGTACATGCCCTGACGGACCTGAAGTGTAACATCTACCTTGCCCTGGCCTTTGGCACGCTTTGTATTGATAAGAATGACACCATTGGCACCACGGTTACCGTAAAGCGCACACGAAGCAGCGTCCTTAAGAATCGACATAGACTCTATATCCGCAGGGTTTATATCAGCCACATTACCGTCGTATACTATACCGTCGACTACATAAAGAGGAGCCTGCGCCGTAGAAGTGAATGAGTTGAAACCACGAATACGGATAGACGGAGATGATCCGGGCGTACCGGTAGAGTTGTTCACCTGCACACCTGGAGCATTACCCTCAAGAGCAGCCGTAACCGAAGTAACGGGGCGGTCCTCGATTTCCTTAGAACCGACAACCGCGACAGAACCTGTAAGAGACTCCTTGGTACCTGTACCATAAGCAATAACCACCACATCATCAAGATTGGTGGATGAGGAAGCGAGACGAACAACCATTTTGTCGTGAAGAGGCAATGTCTGCTCCTTATAGCCGACATAGCTTACCTTGACAGACTTGACGTTTGCCGGTACGCTGAGCGTAAAGTTACCGTCAACGTCCGTGGCAGCGCCCTGCCCTCCGCCGATCGGCATGACTGTTGCGCCGATAAGGGGCTCGTTGTTGCCCGCATCGACCACTGTGCCGCTATATGTACGGTTCTGGGCCATAAGACTCCAGCTGACCGCACAGAGCGTCATCAAGATTAAAAAGAGTTTTCTCATACCTTAATAAGTTAGATAATTATTAATGTGTAATTTTATCTCGTTTGATTCAACCTCAGAAATAACTGAAAACTGTCAATTTAGGCTTTTGAGGCAATATAAAAGGCCTCCGGTTCCAAATGTTAAAAAGTCTGCAGATTTCTTTA
>DAAV01000044.1:3782-7181 GCA_001701295.1 Bacteroidales bacterium H10 | reverse complement strand
CCATTTTGCAATTGCAAAATGGTTTTTTGACTTATAATTGTATCGGTGAAAGTTATTACTTTTTCCGGCGGCGCACAGATTTGGTTGCGTTGGAATTAGGCCCGTTACCGCTTGAACCGCCACCCGATGAGACTTTGGGCTTCCTGTTGGTGCGTTTACGGGTCGATTTACGAGATTTAGCCTTTTTTGTCTCTGTCACCGACTTATCCTGCACCACCGTGCGGTCAGGAATGGTATCGCCGGCCGCTATAGCGGCCGCTATGGCTTCCTCGCGCTCTTTCTGGGCAAGATATTCCTCTCGTGTTGGAACCCACATGTCCTTGCCGTAGTTGCGGAGCCGGTTGTCGATGCTGTCTTGCGCGCGTGCGAGATCATCCGGATCGGGATACATCTGCATCATCGAGAGATTACGCAAATTCCGCGTCTTATAGATTTCTCCGTCATACATGCCGAGATTGAAATAATCGTCGATCGAATACTGGGGAAGATTATTGTCGTCCGAAAGGAATATATATTGCGAGGCAAGATGCGGTCGCAACTGGTCATATTTCACCCAGAACATCGGGTACCGGGCATCACCTCCGAAATCACTCGAACGGTTAAGCACGGGGCAGATCGCCTCGACACGTGTCTTCATGCGGTTGGAACGACGGTCAAACTCCCACTTCTCAAGAATATAATAATTGAGCACCTGTCCGGTAGGGACATCAGCCTCCTCGATGACGTATTTAGGATTGCGTTCGGTCGAACCCTTGCCGGCAGTATAATAAATGCCGAAACGATCAAGCATATCGGCTACATTGACTTTATACTGGTCAGTGAAAACCTCGCGGCCGTCAAGATACTCATAGGCAGGCACAGAACCGTCCACCACCAGATCAAGTATGAGGCGGAAGAGATTCTTCTGACCGTCGACAATGTCCTCGGGGTAATAAAGAGGCGTATTCTCGGGCTTGGTCAGATCGAGCTGGCGATATATCTCGCGCATATATGCGAGATCCGCGTCATGCGGAGCCTTGGAAGTGAAGAAACCCTGCATGCGGTCGGTGACGACACCGGCCTTGTTCTCGGTTTTCTTCTTGTCGCGGTCAGAACGTTTGCGGACTCCGCCGGCATTCTCGACCTGCGCCACACCGGCTGCGGCTACAGCGGCTACAGCAGCGAAAAGGAGTATTTTACGATATATTTTCATCGGGTGAAATTTGTCTTTTCAATTAGTGGTTATCAGTTGAGCAAGACCTGCATAGGAGAAATCTCCCTGGTGATGCCGTCCGGACCTTTGGCTTTCACATCGGAGATGAAGAAAGTCTTGCCCGGCTTGAGGCGCTTGAACTGCTCTTTCTGTCTTGAGGAGAAACGACTTCCGTCGGAAACCTCAGGAATGGCGTTGCCCATCTGGTCGAACATCACTGTCGAGAATGAAACGACCGTATAAGAGACATTGAGAATATCATCGTCGATCGCGGCGCCGAGACCTTCGGCACTCATGAGGGCGGCCTTGGAAATCCGTTTGGGCGAACCTTTATAATGAACCGTATTTCCCGCACCGTCCCTGACAGGAAGATATACCGTCGGATCAGGCAGCTTACGCACACGGAACGTCATCGAACCTACATTCATGGAGCGTCCGTCCATCTGCGCGGTAACTGAAATCACCGATTCCGTACCCACTTTCCCGGGGTGCGCCACCCAAAGGTCTCCGTTACGTGTGAGCGTACCGTTGGTCATGGTGGCAGACACGGCATTCATCGGCACTCCCGGAACCGAAATACTGATAGGGTTGGCGATACCGGCATAAAGTACATTCATCATCGTGGGAGAGATCGTGGCCATAGGCTCTATGACAGTATATGAAGACTTGAACGGTCTTTTGTCGACCGATCCGTCGCCACGCGCCACCTCGATATAGCCCGAGAAATCATGAGTTCCGGTGGAACCCGGCACAAATTCATAGAGACCATCGGGATTGTTGAGCCTCGACCCGTTGATATAGACCACGGGACGCTGCGTCGTGTCGATGGCGGCAAGAACAATATTGGCCGAATATTTGCCACCCCNNCTGATAATCATGTTGGAATTCGGAATGACATATGCGTTCAATTCATTCACACGCACATCCCCTATATCGACATTCGTTATAAGGCTTGACAAAGCCTCTGACTCCGCCTGCCGGATATCGTTCTGCAGTTTGGTCAGCATTGTCACCGCCGCCACCGCAGGCATATTCTCGAACATTTTCTGCTCCCACACTGTCGGGCCCACTTCGCCGGGCCGGTTGACAACCTTAGTCGACAGCATTTCAACAACCGACGCCTTTTTGGCGGAATCGGCTATGAGACCTGTGACATAACCTCTGAAAGACTCTATGTCACCACGGAGTTTACGGCCACGGTTTGTAGCCGGATTGAGCATAGTCACGGAAGCTGCCTCAAGATCATCATTATTTTTTATATCGTGATAATCGCCGTTTTCTCNNCCCGGGCAATCGCAGTCTTGACAGTCTCGATTTCATTATACAGAGACTCTGACCGTTTGCGGGCCTCCACGCCGCGGTTGTACCACACACCGGCTTTTGCCGGATTTCGGCTGTATATATCTTCGAGATAACGGAACTGCACTTCGTTTCGAGCCGACATGTTAAGGTTAGTACGGTGTATGCCGTCCTGCACCTGGCTGAAACCGTTCAGCACGTCACTCGACACATTAAGGGCGAGCATCGCGGTGAGGACGATATACATAAGGTTGATCATCCTCTGACGCGGAGACATGCGCGCCACATTATTTCCACCACCGGCCATACCTTAGTGATTAATGAGTATCATTTTGTGAGTAATTAAGTAATCAAGCCGAAAGGCAATCTCAGGAGTTCTGATTATTGATCGACTCATCGAACGGATTGATCTGAGAAGCGGCTGCGGCACCCATCATCGGATTGGCCATATTGATCGTCATGGCGGTAATCATCTTCTCATAGACGGAATTAAGCTGCTTCATGTAACGGGCCATCTTTTCTGTTTCCTCACAATAGCGCGATGACTCATGAGCGGCCTTGTCGTACATGTCGCGTATATCCTTCAGACCGCGGTTCACGCGATCGATAGATTCAAGCTGAGAACTGATGCTCTTAAGCTGGATCTCATATATAGTGTTCAGACCGGCGATATTACGGTTCAGATTCTCCATCTGCGCCACATATCCCTGAGAATTGGCCGAGACAGTCTCGGAATTCTCCGTTATTGCCTGATAGGATCCCAGCAGTGTCTGCGTGACATTGTTGAGAGCTTCGGTCGTCTCGTTCAGACGGCTCATCTGCTCGGCTATGCCCTGCATCTGCTCAAGATAATCACGTGAGGCGTCGGCCAGATCCGTGGCAGCCTCAAGCTGCGCGGCCGGATCAGC
>DAAV01000044.1:3117-3761 GCA_001701295.1 Bacteroidales bacterium H10 | reverse complement strand
CAGACTGCACAGGAGAGCCATTTATGACCACTCCCCCGCCGCCACCCGAAAAATCGGGACGATCCTCAGGATCTTTGGAATCGAGCACTGGAAAAACGTCTTCCCAGGCATATTCCTTCGGCGGACGGTCGAAAGCCGTCAGAATGAACATGGCGATCTCGGTGCCCATACCGATACAAAGCAGTGTGCTGCCTCCCGGGAGGTGAAGAATCTTGAAAAGGGCACCCCAAATCACTATCGCAGCACCTATAGAGTATGCGAAATTGAAAAAACGCTGACCCTTCTCACCGTGAAGAAAGCGCTCTATACCATTTGCGTATTTGCGAATTTTTACCATCTTATTATGATCAGATTAGGAGTGAGGAATTACTTGTTCTTTTTCTTGTTGCCGCGGGCGAAGCCTATCTGCGAACGCACACAACGGAAGCCTATATATGAGCGCTGCTCATTCTGATATTCCCACATGCGGAGATCCGAGCGGATATTCTGCGCGGCGTCTTTCCAGCTTCCGCCACGGACTATCTTGCGCTTCATCTTGTAGGGATCTTCCTTGGCGGCGTCATAGCGGTATTCAGGATTGAGATCGGAAGTCAGACGATCGATACTTTCCGTATATGCGGTGGAAGTCCATTCCGACACATTTC
>DAAV01000044.1:0-2955 GCA_001701295.1 Bacteroidales bacterium H10 | reverse complement strand
CATATTCCCATTCCGCCTCGGTGGGGAGACGGTAAGGCTCTACGTAGATACCCTCCTTACCCAAAGAGCGGCGCAGATAGTCCGTACGCCAGTTTGCAAAAGCGTTGGCCTGCTCCCAGCTGACTCCCACCACCGGATATTCATTATAGCCGGCATGCGAGAAATACATACGCGTATAAGGCTCATTGTAAGCATTCTCGAAATCATTGATCCATGCCGTGGTATCGGGATATATATTTACTATATAAGTATTGAGGAAGTCATAGTCTCCGGTGAGCGGACGTGTCACTGTCTCACGCACTATACGGCCTTCTTCGGTAAGATAGGCGGTATCTTTAGAGATGACAGGAAGATCAGTCGGCACAGGAAGATCAGTATTGTATTCACGAGTCTCCGGATCAAGACGGTTACGTCTGCGGGCGGCCTCGGAATGATTATAGATCTCGTAACGATAGTTCATCTGTGTGGGATCAAGCTCACGCTGGCCGGTAATGGGATTGGTGCGGTAGACACTCTCGATGGCACGCAATTCATCTTCATTGGGATTACGCCATGGGATCGCCTTGTTCCAGTTAAGATAAGGTTTGATGGGATTACCCTCTCTGTCCTCTTCGATCTTGAACGCCTCGTTGCCTCCGAAAGCGGGATCGGCAAGACGTTCACGGATAATTGAATCGCGGACCCAGAAAACGAACTGTTTGTATTTGGAGTTAGTTATCTCGGTCTCATCCATCCAGAAAGAATCGATAGACACACCCCGTGCCTTTTTTCGGATTCCTGCCACGGAATCGTCGGCAGCAGGCCCCATGGCTATAGTACCCCTGTCAATGAGAACCATACCATATGGAGTCGGTTCGGCAAACGAAGCACCCCCCACACCCGTGACTTCACCTCCGGCACCGCTGCGACGCACGCCGGCACAGGAAGACAAAAGCGCGAGAAGAACACATGCCACACTGCCCGCCACAAGAGGCCGCATAATCACACGCATGGCAAAATATGACGTTTTGATTTTTTTCATCTTTATCATTGTCGCTACATTATTCGAATGGAACGGTGTTTATTCTTGTTTTTCTCTCCGAGATTGAGTTTCACCATGTATCCGGCCACAATCTCATGACTGCCCGATGACGCTTTGGCTAAGGCGGAGAGAGGATAGTCGTATGCATAACCAAGGAAGAAATTCTTAAACTCGACAGCCACCATCGCGCTTATCGCTTCCTTGTATCTGTAACCCACTCCGAATGAGATAAAACGATTGTAGGTCGCCCTCATGGTTGCCTCGGCCGAAAAGTTACTGAAATCAGTGCGTACCAACAGGGAGGGTTGCAAAGAAAATAACGAGTTTCTAAGAGGAATATTGCCGTCGGCCGTAAAATAGGCCTGTCGCGGGAGGACAGTCTGAAACTCCACGGTTTCCTGATCCGAACCGCCTTCGTCATCCATTGTCAGGGTAGGCTCCGTGATATGGAGGACCGAGATTCCGACATTAAAATATTTGTGGGAATAAAGTATTCCGGCCGATATATCGAATGCATTTCCCGAAACATCGCTGTTCGGCAGATCCGGATCATCGGGCTGATGAAAATCATCGCCCTCAGGAATGTACACATCCGAGCCGTTGAATTTTGAATTATAATAACCGGGCTGTATACCTACGCTCCAGATCCCTTTAAGAAATTTGAATTTATAGCTTATCTGCGCCCCTACACCCAGATTATTATAGAGACCGATAGACTCCTGATTGAAAAGCACACCTACACCCAGACGGTGTTTCTTGCCGAGCTTCACAGGCATGTCGGCAGCTCCGAGAAAACTTTTGGGAGCATTTTCGATTCCGAGCCACTGGAGTTTGGCTCCGCCGCGGATACGGATAAAATCTATGGTTCCGGTAGCAGCCGGATTATAAGTTNNAGAGTCGGCACGGCCCAATACTGTGTAAACTGGGCGTCACCCTGCGCAAAGGCTGAAGTCGCGGCCATAACCAAAGCCAGAGAGACCATAAGCGACCGGATGAATGACCGAAACTTCTCTCGGGTTACACTGACAGGCATCATTCGAAATAGAAAGTTATCATAAACATATTTGACTTCACCTTCGACAAAGACTGCGTGATTTTATACATTTCCGGATTGTCTTCAAGATCCGGACGGTCATGCCTGAGAATATCCGCAAGACCGAAACAGAATTTTATTTCAGGATTAAATTTGAAAAAAGGAAGGTAGAAGTCACAGCCGAGACCTACAGTAAGATAAGCGTCGGCAGTATTGAACATAAGATAGTCCGAACGTTTTTTGCTGACATCGAAAGCACCCATGGCACCCACCGTGACATAAGGACGGGAATTGTGGAGTCTTTCTCCCGAAATCTTGAGATCGAGAGGCAGAAGCACATATACGCTTTTGACATCCTGACGATGGCTTGTGCCACTGACAAAATCACGCATCTCGACATTCTTGAAACTGAATGACATGCCGGGAGAGAAGCGCAGGTTAAGATACTTNNCAGACGAAGATCCGCAAGCACCTGGACATTTATGCCCGGATTCCAGGCCGGGACCTCTGCAAACCACTGCTCGCCTTCGGGAGTGACATAACCGTTGTGCGTGAATTTGAGATCCTGAAGACACATGCCGATGGAGAAACCGAGATGCCAGCGTTTCAAGTCGGCATATGGACGGTTCATGACCTTGTCATTGGGCCGCGCGTATAGAGGAGATGCAGAAGGCATGCATAAGGCCAAAACCACGACAATAAGCAAAGCCGCCGTTCTTACAGATCGTATATATGCAGTTCGTATGTATGCAGTTCGAAAATTCATTATAGAGCTGAGTAAGATCCGGTCATAGGACCGAAGGTCACAGCCGGATCATTTACTTAACGAAATTATACAGCCTATTATTGAAGTATTAAGAACTTTTTGCATAAAACGACCACATTCACCAACTGCCGCCGG
>DAAV01000025.1:42557-48300 GCA_001701295.1 Bacteroidales bacterium H10 | reverse complement strand
GATGTCCTGTAACGTTGATAGTCTTGCAGGTACCGACTTTACCGTTGGGATTAACTTTGTAATAATCGGTGACAAGATTGTTGCCGGGCTGTGGTCCCGGTCCCGGGGTAGATGATTTTGTAAATGTATATGTCACTATGTCTCCGACTGTGCCGTCACTTGCGACACCCATTGCCTTGAGAGTTGTTGTGCTTTCGAATGTCAGTGTGGACGTATATTTGCTGCTTGCCGCAGAGGGATTGCTGCCATCGGTCGTATAGTAGATCGAGGCGGTCGAAGGATTGACGTTTAATGTCACGTTGACGGTCGACGAGAAAGTGCCTCCTGCCGGCGATGCTGTCACTATTGGTTTGACAGGAGTCGGATCATTCCGATATTCTCCTTCATCAGTGACCGCGCCTTTGGTGCCGCCTGCCCCTTTATAGATATGGTTTGCGATGGGAGCTTTTGTGTAATCGGCTGTCTGGTTCTTGCCGGCGGCGTCGCAGAACAGAAAGCCCGTGAGCGTTGAGGGATCAGCTGAGAATGTATATTTCCATATGTTTCCTTCGACTTTTGTCATCGGTGTTCCGGGCCAGGAAGTGTTGGGCGTGTTCCAGTAATGGATATTGACACTGCTCCAGTTGGTGGCGGAATTGTCATAATAGATTGTTATGCCGGAAGGATCGGGATTGGGATCCGGGTTGGGATTCGGATCGGGACCGACTCCGTCTTTTATTATTACGGCGATACCGCATGAGCCTACATTTCCCGTAATCGTAGAAGATGTGACGGTGAATGAGCTTCCGTTTACGAGATCCGTATAGGTTCCTGACGGACAATAACCGCCACCGTTTACAACCGATACATTGCCGCTGCCTTTCATCACAATGACGGCGCCACCGTCCTGACGGGTGACACAGAAAGTGTTTCCGGTGGCTTCGCACCAGTCTTTACGTCCCTGCATCTGATTGCGGAATTTGTTGACGGCCGCTATATGCTTGCCTGTGAAAGCTGTTGAGCCTTTCCCGACTTTAATATTATTGAATCCTTTTGTGTTGGGTCGTGACAGATATAATGCGGTGGCTCCGTTGCGGCATGCGTAGGACGCATAGGCACGGTCGATTACACTCTGATCCACATTTTGTGACCATTCTTCATTGGAATATGTATCATGGCTTTCCGCCCAGTACACTAATTTTGTATCGGGAACACTATAATCTACTACCCATGCGCCTCCGTAACCTCCCGGGATGCCTCCGTTATTTCTTGCGGCGCCGTTGCTGTATTTATTNNGTCTATTATGCCGGCATTGGGACCGGGTGCATCAAGGATTTCCCCATAATGGTACATGCCCGGTACAGAAGTAACCGAACTCCAGAATCCGCACCCTTCCGAGGGAAGTCCGATATGCTTGGCTGCATCCCAGCGGATACCTTTCACTCCGAGTGATTTCAGTTTTTCGACATAGGCTTTTCCACGGGCACAGACTTCGGAGTCTTCCGAGTTGATGTCACCGTAGTCGCCCAATTGACCGTGAGTGATTGAGTAACGGTCTCCATAGTTTATGCCTCCGTTCCAGCGTACTCTGCCGTTTGAATCCCACCATGTGTCATGATAGCCGGCGGTCTTGTCAACATGGTTAGCTACGACATCGACTATGATTTTTATGCCATAGTTGGCCGCCTCCTGACAGAGAGACTGTAGATCTGCTTCGGAACAATAGCCTGAAGATTTGAATGCAAGATCATATGGACGATAGAGGTCATGCCAGGGTGAACCGACACTTACGTCTCCTCTCTGACAGGGAGAGATCTGGATTGATCCGAATCCTGCAGCCGCGATATTCGCAAGTTCCGCCTTGATTTCTTTGATCGGCCAGTTGAAACAATGCAGGATATTGCCATCCTGAATCTCGGAGGGAAGACCGTAGTCCGCACTCCATGATGTTCCGCATAATCCCGTGAGGAGGAGAAGCGAGAACATACTTCTTCTGAAGATTTTCATGCTTAGGTCAAATATATGATTAAAAGTATTTTATAATACCCAAACGGTATTGTTGTGTGCCGGTTAACGTATATTTTGCAAAGATAATATAATTGGTTAAATAATGCAAATCGTATGCAATTTAAACAGTTCTTAGAGGGTGATTATAAGTATTCTGAAATCTATCATACAACATACATCTTCCAGGGTTGTTATATAATAATCGGGCATGACTGTGACAGAATCATAAACTTGCGTAAAATGATAAATTTTAAGGATTACTTATGAAAAAGATACTGATAATGGGTGCTTCGTCGGGCATCGGACTTCGCGTGGCGGAAGAACTGGCCTCCCGGGGAGTAATGGTAGGTATGGCCGCGCGGCATGTCGAGCCAATGAAAGCGCTTCAGAATAAATACCCGGATACTGTGGTTTATGAGTCGATAGATATAACACATACCGATGCGCCTGAGCTGATGGGTAAACTGATTGAGAAGATGGGAGGCATGGACATTTATTTTCATGTTTCCGGCATAGGATATGAGAATCTGGCTCTTGATCCGCAGCGTGAAGTCGATATAATAGCTACTAATTCCGGAGGCTTCGCGAGAATGATCTGTGCCGCCTATCGTTATTTCCGGGATAATCATGTCAGAGGCCGCATCGCTGCGGTTACGAGTGTAGCAGGCACAAACGGTATCGGACGTCTCTCGGCATATTCGGCCTCGAAAAAATGCGCGCAGACATATCTTGTCGCGCTCGAGCAACTAGCCAATGCGGAAAACGCAGATGTTAAATTCACCGACATCCGGCCGGGATGGATACGTACACCGTTGCTTCGGGAAGGAGTCAGTTATTCGATGGAGATGACTTTGGATTATGCCGTTCCTCTGATCATTAAGGCGATCGTGCGTCATCCGCGTGTCGCTGTGATAGATTGCCGTTGGAATATTCTTGTAGGTTTGTGGCGTCTGTTGCCCAATATTCTCTGGACAAAGGTCGATATGAAGATATCGAGCCCGGATCGGTCATTGCCAGCCCCCGGTGCAAAACCATTTCCCGAGGTAAAAAAAGAGAATAAAGAGAAAAGAGAGGTCTGAGCCTCTCTTTTCTCTTTTAGTCATTTATGATTTTGCTGTCATGTCAGATGTCAGTCAAGCTTCTTTGTTATCCGTTCAAGCATTTCTACTGCTGTGCCCGTAGTTTTTGGAGTTTTGTCAAAACCGATTTTTATATTTGATTCATTTTTGTCAAATGACAGGGTGTAGGATGTGCTGTCTGTTGAGATTGTCACTGTTTTACCTTTTGTATCGGAGCTGACGTAGATTCCGCTGTCTCCTTTTTCGAATGGCTTTGAAAGCAGTATTTTATAGTCAATCTTTGCACGGTTGCCGTTTTCATAGACGTATAGTGCCGACTGCTCCGGACTTAATGATACAAGAATTCTGCCGTCGAATTTTCCGGACCTTTCATTCTTCCCGGTTATATCGTATGAATCCGCCAGATATTCTCCGCTTTCCAATGGCTGTGAAATAACAAAGTCCCCGGTCTCGGTCGCCGTCGATTCTTCTGAACCTGATCCGTTTGCAGAACTGCATGCTGTGAACGACAGTGCCGCGCCACAGATAAGACCGCATAATAATTCTTTCATAACTCAAGTATTTTGGTTAACGCTTTTTGATCCTGATATTATGCCTCCATGTTCTAACCGAACTTTGAGATTTTGCGGAGCTGGGGCTCGTTGACTATCCTTATGCGTCGGCCGTCGACAAGTATAAGTTTCTCCGAGACGAAAGAAGTGAGAGTCCTGATCGCGTTTGATGTGGTCATATTCGACAGATTGGCCAGATCCTCTCTGCTCATGTAGATCTTAAGTGTCGCTCCGTCGCCTTCATATCCGTAATTGTCTGCAAGAAGAAGAAGAGCCTCGGCAAGACGTCCGCGTATGTGTTTTTGCGTCAGGTTTATGATTTTTGTGTCAGCGCCTTGGAGATTGCGCGACAGTTCGTGAATGAAGAAAAGAGCCAGATCGTTGTTCTTTCTGATTATTTCTTCGACCACCTTCATCGGAATGATACCCAGCACAGACGGTTCGAACGCAGCGGAAGAAGACACATATGGCTCACGTGCGAAGTACGCGCGGTATCCGAAGTATTGTACCGGACGGTATAATCGCAGAATCTGAACACGGTCGCCTATGCCGCTTTTGAACAGCTTGACTTTGCCTTCAAGCAGACAATAGAGGTTTTCCGGCGTCTCCGACTCCGCATAGATGATCTGGTTCTTCTTATAACGCTCATAGTGGAAATTTTCCGCAATGATTCTCTTCTCATCGGGTGTCAGTGCGTTCCATAGATCAGCCAGATCATCGCCGATGATTCGTTCCAGGGTGCTCTTTTTTATCATGCTCTTCGCTTGAATGTCTTTCTCTGAAGATGGGGGTTACACTTTTTTGTATGTATTAAAAAGTTTAAACCGTAATAATATGTTTTACAACACAAATTTACAACAAATTTATAAAACATATAAATTTATTCCGTCTTTTTTATGACAAATTTTATGGATAAAGCTTTTTTTTTTGATTTACACCCTTTTTTCACCTCCCTGAATTATATTTAATCTACTTTCTTCTTTTTTTTCCGTTGGCTGTTCTTGGGACCGTGCCATGTATAATTTCTTTAGGCGCGCATTCTTTTGGCAAAGTTTTCTTGCATCTTGATATAATATTAATATCATCCAGCTGCATCGTCTTGTCTTCAATTATCATTATGACACGTTCTCCCCATTTATCATCGGGTCTCGAACTTATCATGACCGGCGTTCCGAATTCCCGTTCAAGCGTTTCCTCGACTTGCTCGGGATGAATCTTTTTTCCGCCGCTTATGATCACATTGTCGCTTCTGCCTATTATGCTGAATTTTCCATTGCCATAGAGGTGAGCGATATCATTTGTGACCAGTTCCTGCCATCCTTCGATTCCTATGATCAGTCTGTCGTCGGAATCTGTTCTGATCTTTATGCCGTCGAGTATTTTAAACGGCTCTTCATGTTCTGTGACTTTCCGGAGGGCGATGTGTGAGGCGGTTTCCGTCATGCCGTAAGTCTCCCATGCGTCCAACCCGGATTGCGCTATTCTTGTCCGTAACGGACCGGCAATAGGGGAGCCTCCGATAATTATTGATCGGATCGGAGGCATTCCGGCCATATTGTCGAGTATATGCAGCATCTGTGAAGGCACTACCGCAAGGAGATCAATTATGCTTCCGTCATGCTCTGAAAGAGGGCGGTTGCTTGGAGTTTCCCATGTAAGCCTGCAACCTGCTTCGGCCGACCTGACAGCCATCATCTTGCCGCCTATGAAGTCGGGAGATATGCAGGAATGTATGTGTGAGCCGCTGTCGAGTCCGAAAAAACGTATTGTGCGCCATGCACTGCGTCTCATCTCCTCTTTGGGCAGCCAGATGGCCTTGGGTTTCCCGGTGGAGCCTGACGTGGTGCATTTTATTGATTCGGAGGTATTGTGCCACTCCGATATGAAATCCTCGTAACTCACTTCATTCTCTCCAGTCAAGTGAATCGAACTGTTTTCTGTCTGTCTTCTTTTGCGGGTCGTATCTGAGGCGGTCCTTGGCAAGATAGATCGGAGCCTCGAAATTGTTGCTGAAGACTCCTCCCGTGCCGAGGCCCTGGGGGATATCGGTGTGCAGTGTGGCGACCCATTGCGCGAGTGCGTTCAACCCGATGTTTGATTCGAGCGATGATGTGATCCACCAGCCGT
>DAAV01000025.1:27291-42482 GCA_001701295.1 Bacteroidales bacterium H10 | reverse complement strand
TTTTTCCTCACGGGTGAATTTGCCGATAAGCTCTTCGTCAAGGGCGATCGGAAGGGGCGACACATCGCACAGAAAATGCATCAGCATCGGATTGCCGGCCTTGATCGGTTGTTCTATGGAATGTACACCGAGATCGGCAAGCCTTTTCAGACGTGGAATAGCACAGTCCATGTCAAAACCGCCGTTGGCGTCGACGCGTATCTCCACACGGTCACGGTCGTAACGATCACGGAANNACCTCCTTGCGCCAGTCTATAGCTCCGATTTTCAATTTTATGCATTTGAAGCCGGAATTCAGTTTTTGTTCGATTCTTTCGATCATCCGGTCGTAATCGCCCATCCATACGAGTCCGTTTATTTCGATGGAATTTTCTCCGTGCACAAACGGTGATTCAAAATAAACTCTCTCGCATCCACCCGAAAAATCCCGTATGGCCTGCTCAAGTCCGAATTGCAGAGAGGGAAAACGTTCGAGGTCGGTTTTTAGGCCGAGCCTTATATTGGCCTGGAGTTCCATGAGCTTATAGAAGAACCTGTCGTCGGCCTCCGGTGAGAGTCCCGGAAAAATGGCGGCCTCGCCAATGCCGTAATGTTCCGGATCGTTTTCATCGAAAATTCTCAGAATGCATGTGATTTTCTCCGTAAGAATTCCGCGCGAGGTTCCACCAGGCTCATTGAATTTCAAGACGTAGGGTGCGAATTGCAATCTCATTGCTCAGGTTTTTATCAGGGAAATTTCGGAAATTTGTCAAAATCGGGGTCTCGTTTTTCAAGGAATGCGTTTTTGCCTTCCTGGGCTTCGTCAAGCATATAGTACAGAAGGGTGGCGTCGCCTGCGAACTGCATTAGGCCGTGCTGGCCGTCAAGCTCGGCATTGAGGGCACGTTTGATCATTCTGATTGCAAGCGGCGATCTCTTCATGATCGTACGGCACCATTCGACGGTGGTCTCTTCAAGTTTGTCAAATGGGACGACGGCATTGACCATCCCCATTTCCAAAGCCTCTTCAGCGGTATATTGTCTGCAGAGAAACCAGATCTCGCGGGCCTTTTTCTGACCTACGCATCTTGCAAGATAGCTCGCTCCGAAACCTCCGTCAAAACTTCCGACTTTGGGTCCGGTTTGCCCGAATCTCGCGTTATCCGAGGCAATAGACAGGTCGCATATCACCTGAAGCACGTTGCCTCCTCCGATCGAATATCCGTTTACCATCGCTATGACCGGTTTGGGAATCGACCTGATCATCTGGTGCAGGTCAAGTACGTTGAGTCTCGGCACGCCGTCTTCTCCGACATATCCTCCTTCTCCTTTCACGTTCTGGTCGCCGCCGCTGCAGAATGCTTTGTCACCGGCTCCCGTCAGTATGATCACACGTATGTCCTGACTCTCGCGACAGATATGGAATGCATCGAGCATTTCCATATTTGTCTTGGGGCGGAACGCGTTGTAGACCTTGGGCCTGTTTATCGTAATTTTCGCTATACCTTCGAATTTCTCGAAAAGTATGTCCTCATATTCCTTAATAGTTTTCCAGTCAAACATATGAAAAATTTTATGTTTCGGTTATTTGTTTTCCATCCATTTTATCAGTGTTTCCGCGCTCTTCTCCGGATCTACGGAGATCTCGAGCAGCGTGGCCGGTGTCGAAAAGAGAATGTCCAGACCATCTTTCAGACTGTTCATGTCTGAAGCGTGGACATATTTCCATCCGAAAGCTTCGGTCCGTCCTTTGATCGGCATTTCCGGATCGCAGCAAAAGTATTCTTCACGCATTTCAAGATCACGCGTGGTCTTGATAAAGCGGAAAATGCCGCCTCCGTTATTGTTTACCACGATTATACGAAGATCTCCGCCCGATTTTCTGAGATTCATTATCTCTGGACAATATGCGAATGACATGTCTCCGGTCAGGAGCAGCGTCGTGCCTTTGTATGCGACGGATACACCCCACGCCGTGGCGTTTGTGCCGTCGATTCCGGACACTCCTCTGTTGGAAAAACAGGCATGCGGAAGCTTGTCTGTTAGAAGCTGGGCATATCTGATGCATGTGCCGTTCGACAGAAAGAGATTATAGTCTGCCGGAATTCTACGGAATACTTCCGACAGGGCCTTAAGTTCCGACCATCCTACTGATTTGAGTCGTCGACAATCTCTTTGATAAAGCCTTTCCCGTTCCTGTTGCCAGATCAGACCGTAGTCTCCGTGCTCTATACCATATCCTTTATTCATGAGATGCCGCATCATGCCGTTGACACTCCTGAAAAATTTTGCCGGAGCAATATCGACATGCATGGAAAGTCTCTGAAAACAATCTATCGACACATCCGTGTCCGCGAGAGTCCAATGTTGGGTTCCTTCGCTTTTTCTGATATAATCCTTAAGCATTCTCGACACTATCGCGCCGCCTGTCGTTATCACGATATCCGGACGAATCCTGTCAAGCTGTTCTTCCGTGAGAGATGTCAGAAGGGAATCTATCATGTAGACATGTCCTTCAAGATGAATGTTGGATATGGTCTCGCACAGGACGGTGACATTGGGAAATGCGGAGAACGCGGCGAGTGCTCTGTTAAGATTGTGGTCGGCTTTCATGAATCCGGCTACAACCATAACTTTCTTCCTTATCAGCATTTCCGCTATCTCCTTGCTTTGATGAGGCGGGAGAGTGGCTTCGCTGCCGACGGTTCTCACACAGCGCGGATTTGCGTCTGAGTAGGGTATGGTGTTGTTCAGAGGGTTGCCGAACTGCATGTTGATATGCACGGGGCCGGGAGTTCCATGAGTCGCGCGGATGATTGCCTCGTTGGCGATGCGGTTGACAAACCATTCCCGCTCTGTCTTGTATTGGGGATTGGCACATACCGCGTTTATGCCCGTCTCCTCCGGTATGTCATAACTGCGTTTTACAATTTTTCCCAGAGCTCCGAACTGCCGTAATGTCTGGGAATCATCCTGCTCTATCCATTGCGAAGGTCTGTCGGCGGTGATCACTATCAGCGGTATTTTCTGATAGAACGCCTCTGCCACGGCGGGCGCGTAATTGTAGAGCGCCGTGCCTGAAGTGCATATCAGCGCGACAGGTTTCTGAGAGGCGAGACCGATGCCCAATGCGGCAAATCCTGCGGTGCGTTCATCCGTTATGATGAATTTACGCAATTCCTTTCTTGCCGCGGCTCCGATGAGTAGCTTTGCGTTTCTGCTTCCGGGCGATAGAACTGCCGTATCCAGTCCTTGGCCGATAAGAACATCAAGGAGTTCACGGCAATTCGCATTTCCAGTATCGGTCATTACTTATCCTGCTTTTCAAATTTAGAAGGTTTGTATCCGAGAAGAAATGCAGTGGTTTCCATCCTTTTTTTTCCGGCAGGCTGCAATGCCTTAATTTCGATGTAGTAATCGGAGGTAGCGGCAAACATCCTTCTGTCGTTTATCATTACAGTTCCCGGAGTTTCCGTTTTTGAAGATATCTCTGTAAGGGCCGTCTCGAAGATCTTGGCATTGAAATTCTTGCCGTTGGACTCGGTCACTGTCGAGAATGCGGCGGGATAAGGTGACAGACCTCTGACCTGATTATGTATTTTTTCTGCCGGACTGTTCCAGTCGATCTCACAGTCCTCCTTGAATATCTTGGGAGCGCCTATGAAATCACCCGAGGGCTGTGGGTGCGTCTCGAGAGTGCCGTCAAGAATTTTCTTTACGGTACTCTCGACCATTTCGGCTCCCATCTCCATAAGCCTGTCATGTACGGTGCCGGCATTGTCATTGTCGGCTATGACTGTGCGGCGCTGTTCTATCATGTCGCCCGTGTCGATCTCATGTTTCAGGAAGAAAGTAGTGATTCCTGTCTCCTTTTCTCCGTTCATGATGGCACGGTTGATCGGAGCGGCTCCCCGGTATTTGGGCAGAAGACTACCATGAAGGTTGAACGTGCCGAGACGTGGCATGTTCCATACGATCTCCGGGAGCATTCTGAATGCGATTACAATAAAAAGATCCGCGTTGATCTCACGCAGCGCGTTCACAAATTCCTCGCTTTTTAGTTTTTCTGGCTGCAGCAAGGGGAGTCCTTTCTCTTCGGCATAGACCTTGACATCGCTTTTGATCATCTTGTGTCCGCGGCCAGCTGCCTTGTCGGGCATAGTGACGACTGCCGCGACATTATATCCGCCGCTTATGAGCCTGTCAAGGCTTGCGACAGCGAACTCGGGCGTTCCGAAAAAAACTATTTTTAAATCTTTTTTATCCATAATCAGATTTTTCTGGTCAATAGGTTCCGGCGGCATCAGTCTTCCGTGAAATGCCGTAGTACCCTCCTGTATGAATTGAATATTTTGGATTTTGACACAAATCCTATGTATTTGCCGTTGTCGACCACAGGAAGATTCCATGCATTGGTCTTGTCAAATATATCCATTACCTTGTCCATGGGCATATTCACTTCTATCACGGCCGGTACTGCCGCCATGAAGCGCGACACATGCATCTTGGGATACAGATCCGTACGGAACATGATGTTTCGTATGTCATCGAGCAGCACAATGCCTTTCAGCATTCCTTCCTCGTCCGTTACGGGATACAGGTTGCGGTTGGATACGGAAATGACATCCACCATCTCTTTGAGGCTCATCTCAGGATGCACTTGTTTGAAATCAGTCTCGATCACATTGTCTATTTTAAGCAATGTCAGGACTGCCTTGTCCTTCTGGTGGGTTACAAGATCTCCCGCCTTGGCGAGACGCATGGTGTATATGCTGTAGGGCGTGAAGCACTGTATAGTGAAATAGGCGAGAGCTGACACAATCAGCAGAGGTAGGAAAAGATCATAGCCTCCGGTCATTTCGGCTGTAAGGAATATCGCCATGAGGGGAGCGTGCATTACACCGCTCATCACTCCGGCCATACCCATCAATGTGAAATTCTTTTGTGAAAGTTCTATGCCGAGATCAAGATTGTTGATGATAAATGCGAAGAGAAAACCGGTCAATGCGCCGACAAACAGTGAGGGCGCGAATGTACCTCCCACGCCTCCGGCTCCGTTGGTGGCCGAGGTCGCGAATGCTTTCATCAGTGTGATCGCGGCAATGAAAAGAACAAGGAACCAGACATTGTCTCTGTCCACATAAAAGAACGTCCCGTTAACCACGGCTCCGACGTCTCCGTCAAGAAGATGGTTGATGGTGCCGTATCCTTCTCCATATAGCGGAGGAAACACGAATACGAGACATGCTATCAGTCCGCCTCCCACTATGATTTTGAGCCATTGCTGCTTTACTTTACGGAACATTGATTCCATCATGAACACCACTTTGGTGAAGTAGAACGATATGAGACCGCATACCACTCCGAGTCCGATTGTCCATGGGATACGGCTTGTCATGAATGGCTCGCTCTGCGAGAAGAAGAATTCCGCGCTGTACCCTTCAAGGACATATGCCACTGTGGCGCCGGCGATCGATGAGAGTAGCAACGGCATGACTGTCAGACCAGTCAGGTCGATCATAAGCACTTCGAGAGTGAATAGCATTCCTGCGATCGGCGCACGGAAAATACCGGCTATGCCGGCAGCCGCGCCACATCCCACAAGGATCATGAGGATCTTCGGCGAAAGTCTGAAAGCCTGCCCGACGTTCGAACCGATTGCCGCGCCTGTAAAGACTATAGGACCTTCGGCTCCGACCGATCCTCCGAATCCTATGGTTATGGATGATGATATGAGGGAGGCGTATGTGTTGCGCAATTTAAGTCTCGATTTCCGTCGGGATATGGCATATAGAACTTTGGTGACACCGTGAGATATGTTTTCTTTGACAACATATCTCACGAAAAGAACTGTAAGAATGATGCCGGCCAACGGATAGACCAGATAGAGATAGTTCTCTGTGGTCGGACTGAAGTGTGATGTGAGCGTCGAGGCGATAAGGTGTATCAGATATTTGAGCAATTGTGCGGCTATGCCGCATACTATACCCACTATCAGAGCCAGAAGCAATACGAAATTTTTCTCCTTGATATGGTGCTCCCTCCATATCACGAATTTGAGCCACAGTTCGGTGGCGCGGTTATGCCTTTCCTTGTATGCCATTTGTATCTTCCTATTTAATGTCGATCAGGAAATTATACTCCCGCACCTTTTAACACTGTTTTTATTGTATATATCATTATTTTGATATCAGTCGAGATCGACATGTTGTTCAGGTATATGAGATCGTATCTTGATCTGCTTACCATTTCGTTTACATTCTTCGCGTATCCGTATTTGACCATGCCCCAGCTTGTGATACCGGGCTTTACCTGGAATATCAATCCGTAGTAGGGAGCTTTCACCATAATCTGTTCTATGAAAAATTCCCGTTCTGGTCTCGGTCCTACCAGCGACATGTCGCCTTTCAGAACATTCCAGAACTGCGGAAGCTCGTCCAGACGGTATTTGCGCATTACCCGTCCCCACGGAGTTATGCGGTTGTCTGTTTCGCTTGAAAGTTGCGGTCCGTTTTTTTCCGCATCGTTGTGCATCGACCGGAATTTATATATCATGAACGGTTTGTGACCTTTGCCGATCCGTTCCTGTTTATATACGATCGGGCCCGATGATGAAAATCTGACCATCAGAGCAGTCAACCCGAGTAGCGGGCTCAGTATCGTCATTGCCGCCAGCGATGCGAAGACATCGAAGGTGCGCTTCACGTTTTTTTGAAATTCCGAGATCCTCGGTGAGGTGAGATCTATGAAAGGAGTTCCAAGGATGTCGTTCATGTGAATGTTGGCGGTGATGTACGACAGCGTGTCGGGTGCTATCTTGACGGGGATGTTGAGTGGAAAGAGGCGTGACAGAATATTCATGATCTCGCTGTCGCGGATAACTTCCGGGGCCAGAATGATCTGGTCTACGGCATTGTCCGCACAGATGTGTTCCACTTCGTTCCATTCCCATGACGGCAGGCCGTCGGCTATCTGATGTTCCCTTTCAAGCTTTATGAAGCCGACAACATCATATGTCCAGATAGAGCCTGATTTTTTGAGCTTATTATATATGTCACGACTCTTTCTGGAATTTCCTATGATAAGGGTCGAATATATCCAGTGTCTCTTTCGCAGATGCCGTATGGTCCGTTGGGTCAGAGCCCATCTCCCGGAGTAGGTGAATAAAAGAAGTGAGCCGAACAATGTGAGTATCACTTCGTAGTCTTTTATCTTGAGGCCGGTTGTATCATTGATCAGGAGGATCAGATAGATGATCATAGTGGATACTGTCACCGACAGCACTGTCGTGGACAGTTCCGACAGCCTTGATTTGATAAAAGGCTCATTGTAATAGCCGGAGAGCCAGTAGATACCGGACAGTCCGAGTGGTACGAGAATCTGTTCGGTTATTAGTTTGGTACTCGAAAGATAGTCCCATAGGGTCGGAAATCCGTAGGTGTGTATTCCGAGTTCATGATAACGGAATATATTGAAAAGAAAGAATGCTATTGACACCATCACGAAATCCGTCAGGACGTATTTCGTTCGCTGCATCGATTTTGAAAAATTCCTTCCTTTCATTGATGTTTGTACACTCTTGGAAACTGTTTAAATTTAATTGCAAGCTTTATTTTCGAATTAAATTTAAACAGGTTCTTATTTTACTTCTACAAATTTAAGAAAAAATTTGATAATAGTGATACTTCTGCGTGATGAAGTTTACGAACGGAGTCATCTTATGATTTTGATTATTCCGGAGTCTGACACTTTGATGATATTGCTTGATTTGTGCCTTGATATGTCATTCTGGCGGAATCTGACGATGTAATCGACTCCTTTTTTGATATCTTCATCTATTTCCGAAAATGTCACAGGAGTTTTCTTCCCTGATATATTGGCCGATGTCGATACTATGGGATGCCTCAGCCGGTTGCAGAGTGTCCGGCTGAAGACCTCGGATGTTATCCTTATTCCTGCCGAACCATCTTCCGCTAATAAATTACGTGCGATTCCTTTCGGTCTGTCATATATGATCGTGATAGGATTCACTGCCGTCTCTATCAGCATCCAGGCCGCTTCCGGAACTTCTTCCACGTTCCGCTGGAGTTCTCCTTCCGAACCGACGAGCACAAGCATGGATTTGGAATCACTCCTCTGCTTCAGATCGTAGATTTTTTTAACGGCCTCTTCATTCGTCGCGTCACATCCTATTCCCCATATCGTATCGGTGGGATACAGGATTATTCCTCCTTTCTTAAGCACTTCGAGCGCCTGGGCCATATCTTCGCGCTCGTATCTTATTTCCTCTTTGTGTTCTTTATTTTCCATAGCTGCACAATTCAAATTTTATTTGCCTCGGAGATCCATAAAGCGGATGACGCGTCGCTTGGCATTCTCCAGTCTCCTCTTGGGGAAAGACATACGCTTCCCGCTTTTACACCGTCAGGCATACATGATCTCTTAAACTGTTGGTTGAAGAAACGTCTGTAAAACGTTTTCAGCCAATGTCTGATCGTTTCTTTGTCATATCTGTCCGTGAAGGCTTTAGAGGCTAAAAGCATAATTTTCCGGGGCTCCATACCGTATCGGAGTATGTGGTAAAGGAAGAAGTCATGCAATTCATATGGACCAACCAGATCTTCCGTCTTCTGCTTTATCGAGTCATTTTTGTCTGGAGGCAGTAGCTCGGGGCTTATCGGAGTGTCTATGATATCCTCGAGCACTCTTGTCAGTTCCGGATCGTTTGAATTTTCCGCATACCCCTGCACAAGATAGCGCACCAGAGTCTTGGGGATAGATGCATTGACACCGTACATCGACATCTGGTCTCCATTGTACGTGCACCATCCCAGTGCCAGTTCCGACAGATCTCCTGTACCGATGACTATACCGTTCTTCTGATTCGCGATATCCATTAGAATCTGTGTGCGTTCGCGTGCCTGACTGTTTTCATAAGTGACGTCATGTACGTCCGGATTGTGTCCGATATCCTCGAAATGCTGTAAGACCGCGGCTCCGATCGGAATCTCTCGCTGTGTGACGCCGAGAAGATCCATAAGTTTGGACGCGTTGTTTTTGGTCCTGTCTGTAGTTCCGAATCCCGGCATGGTCACTCCCGTTATGCCTTTGGGGTCGAAATCAAGCATTTTGAAGGCCTTTGCCGTGACAAGAAGCGCGAGAGTGGAATCAAGGCCGCCGGATATGCCTATTACGGCGTGCCGGCAGTTGATCGCTTTGAGACGTGTGGCAAGTCCCCATGCCTGGATCGATGAGATTTCATCGCAACGCTCTTTGAGATCTTCCGCATTCTCGTCAAGAAACGGATGTGCCTTGATTTTTCTGTAATCGATGAGTGAGACGTCCTGCGTTCTGTGAGCCGTTTCTCCAAGTCTGACAAGCCGGACATTTGTTTCTCCCGCATATTCGGAAAAGGTATTGAAGTGCTGTCTGTCATGTCTCAGGGATTCTATATCAAGATCAGCTATCGCTTTTTTGCCACGCATGACAAACCGTTCGCTTGCTGCGAGAATAGCTCCGTTTTCTGCGATTATGCAGTTGCCAGCGAAAGCAAGATCTGTCGATGACTCCCCGGCTCCGGCCGAGGCATAGACATATCCGCATCTGCATCTCGCAGATTGGCTGCGTATCAGGTCTGTGAGATAACGATGCTTGCCTATGAGCTCATTTGTGGCTGAAAGGTTGACGATTATGTCGGCGCCCGCCACACTGAGAGCACATGCCGGAGGATTGGGAACCCATAGATCCTCGCATATCTCTATGCCGAATCTGATATCCGATATTTCAAAAAGCAGATCCGTGCCTATTGGTATGACCGTATCGTCAATTTTTATTTCCCCTTTAAGATCACGACCGCTTGCAAACCATCTTTTTTCATAAAACTCCCCATAATTGGGAATGTATGATTTGGGTACGAATCCTAAAATCTCTCCGCTTCTGATCACGGCTCCGCAATTAAACAGCCTATTGCCGTATCTTACCGGTGTCCCTGCCACTATTACGGCCTGTTCATTGGAAAATCTCTCTGCTATTTCGCGGAGTGCGCCANNATATGCTTTTTCTATCAGCAATGACTGGTCGAAAAGATCCGCGCAGGTATAACCTGTCACCGACAGTTCAGGAAATACAATCATATCAGCATTTTCCGCTATGCATTTCTCTATAGTCCCACATATATGGTCTACGTTGAAATCTATATCAGCCGGACTGACTTCCGGAGAACAGGCTGCCACTCTTAAAAATCCAAAATTTTTCATCAGTTGCGGTTACTTATGTACTGTAGAAACAAATATCCCGTGGCGGGAGCTTATTTATTCAACTTACAAAGTGCAAAATTAGCAAAACTTTTTACACATTTTAAATGTTTTTCAGTTAAAATCGTTAATTTTAATAAAACTTTTCAGCGCATGTTCTTATGATAAGAAATCTGATGTTTTCTGTAATGGCAATTCTCGCAGTGTCTCTTCCTTTTTCAGTAAAAGCCGAAGGAAGATCAGTAAGAGGGGAGAAGACTTTGGGAATTATGGGTGGTTATGGCTCGTACAACCACAGTGGTTTTGCAAGTGTGTATTTTCAATATACTAACGCGCCGCATTTCCGCATAGTGCCGGAAGTGGGATGTGTTTTCCGCAATGACGATAAGTCGGCCCTCGTCATCAGCGCCGACATGCATTTCCCTTTTCGCATGGCCAAAGGATTCAATATATATCCGCTTGCCGGACTGACATTCAATAACTGGAACTATACAGGAGGTGACAATATTCTGCGTGTAGGAGGGGATTTCGGTGCCGGTCTGGATCTTTATTTCACCCAGAATTTCAAACTTACCGTTCAGGGCAAGTATTCTGTCATGAAAGATACTTTAGGAGCATACGCAGGAATCGGGTTAGGCTATACATTTTAGAGACTTTGTGAAAAATATAGGGGCTATATACAGCGCGGCGCGGATCCATTGGATTCGCGCCGCTACGTTTATGATATTCTGTTATTTACTTGAGTGCGTCTTTTACTGCATCGTTGGGCACCATTTCCTCTCTGAAAACATAAGCGCCTGTTTTAGGAGACTTCTCCATCACGATGATCTTGCTATATGTACGGCCTTCACCTTTCTGGATAGAGGCCACGGTTTTCTTTGCCATGAGTCAGTGCCTTATTTTATTTCTTTGTGAACTGTAACTTTCTTCAGGATCGGGTTGTATTTCTTCAATTCAAGACGACCTGTTGTGTTTTTGCGGTTCTTTGTGGTGATGTAACGTGACATACCGGGCATGCCGCTTGCCTTATGCTCTGTGCATTCGAGAATCACCTGAACGCGATTGCCTTTTGCTTTCTTTGCCATAATTCTGCTGTTCTTTTAGAGGGAAAGGATTGTGATGTCTTTAAAGTCGAGATTGCCTTCTGCCTCTGCTTTCTTAAGAGCGGCGTTGAGACCAATCTTGTTGATAGTGCGGAGCGCACGGGTGGAGAGTCGAAGCTGAATCCACATATCCTGCTCTACCCAGTAGAATTTCTTTGTGTGCAAGTTTACCTCGAACTTGCGTTTGGTGCGACGCTTCGAATGAGACACATTATTGCCTACCTGCGCCTTTTTGCCTGTGATCTGACAAACTTTTGACATGGCTGTTGTTTGATTCTTTATTTATTTGACTTCAGTTTGTTCCTGACGCCATCTCAGTTCTCATATCGTCACTAACTGCATCATATTCAGTGACTTTAAAGGATGTGCCACAAAACGTTTGCAAAGTTACGACTTTTTTCGCTAATTTCCAAATATTTCCGGATCTTTTCAACAGTTTCTTGCCAAATTATCTTTTGGATTCGATGGCTATATAACTACCGCCGATGCGTAGCGCCTGGCCCATGCCTCCGCTCCTTTGTTTGCAGGGAGTGTCACAAGGCCAGACAGGTCATGCTCCTCTCTAAGAAGGGCAGCGTATTTTCCCATTGAGCCCTGACTTGTGATCAGATGGCGGCATCTTGACATGAGTATCAGGTCGCAGTATCCCTTGTCGGAGCCGTTGGCATCACATATATGTATGTCATGGCCTTCCAGTATCGGGATCAATTCTTTGCGACACCACTCCGGTTCGTCGGAAAATATGAAGAATCGCACATTTCCCGGATTAACAGTGGAGGAAACTTTATCGAAGCTGTCGCTGAAGTATCTTATGCTTGCCGGATCGCCATAGGCCCTGTTGTATCGCGCGAGGTCACCTCGCCTGACGTGTACGGCGCAGGTCTCGTATCCGGGCTTTTTCGAATTTTCTATGATACGCAAGGTTTCATGGCTTTTACTGTCAAGAACATCTGTGTCGATGTGGAATACCTTTCGGAATAAGGAGGAATACATCTCTTCGGGATCTTTGAAATAACCGTCGAGATATGCCGGGGCTTTAAGGCCGGTCCATGCAAGCATATTGTCATCTGCACCGAAATAGTCATTGTGACGGTAAAATGCACTTATATATATGCGCCTTATCAGGTTATTCTCTGTTTTTCTGAAATTCAGTGCAGGGAACATTTTCCGAAGATCAAAATTGCGGCAGAATTTTCCATCAAGATCCTTTCCCTCCGTATCGAACCATTTCAGGTCAAAACTGACATTGTTTCCTTTCTCGGCAAGAATGACACCGATGAGGTAGAAATGCATTTGAGAGCATATTCCGCCGTCCATCTTTATTATGATTTCTTCTGGCAAAAAATTATGTTTAATCCACATGCGAGCCATGCGGGTGAAACATTTTTTTATTATCGGTTTGATTGCCATATAGATCAGTCGTCGTTGATCTCTTCCTGTTCCGTATAGTTGTTGCGCAGAAGTTTGATGAGCATCACCATCACATGATTGGTCGCGCTTTCGATGACACTGTTGCGGTTGCCGTCGAAGTGTATGAGTTCGGTTACAGTCTGGTCGCCATATTTCGCCGCCATCCACACTGTTCCGACCGGCTTGAATTTAGACCCTCCGTCGGGACCCGCTATTCCCGATGTCGCTAATGCGCAGTCGGACTGCATGAGAGTCGATGCTCCGGAAGCCATCTGGGCGACTACTTCGCGGCTTACGGCTCCGTATCGGCTGAGATCGTTGCGTGACACTCCGAGAATGTTGGCCTTGACTTCGTTGCTGTAGCTGACCACACTGCCCAGAAAGTAGGCTGATGAACCTGAATTCTCGGTAATCTTGTGGGCTATGTTGCCGCCTGTGCAGCTTTCGGCGCAGGCGATTGTCAGCTCACGTTCCGTAAGTAGGTCGCCTAATACCCTCGATACACTTTTGTCTTCGGTCGTGACGATTTCCTCGCTGAACATGTCCTGAAGAGTCTGATGGAATTTATTTATCTTGAAACGAAGAAGTTCTACTCCCTCGTTGACTCCGGTCAGAGTGATTTTTGTGACAAGATGACTGCTGCTTATCGATATTTTTACGAAATCGGGAAGTTGTGCCTCAAAATGCCGCATGATGTTGCGAAGTTCTTCACGAGTGTAGCCATAGATGACGACATGCCGTTTTTCTTCTGCCATTGTCTTTTTTTGGGCACTTCTCCTCGTATTTTCTTTATTTGCCATAGTCTTGAACATCATATTGTTATGCGAGCGAATGGAGGAAGCGCGAGATCGCTGTATTCTTTTTTGAGATACTTGTAATATCCTGCCATGGCCACCATTGCGGCATTGTCTGTAGTGAATTTTCTTGCTGGAATCCAGGCTTTGACACCCATGCTCGCGCACAGTTTTTCGACGGCTTCTCTTACATCGGAATTGGCCGAGACTCCACCCCCTATAGCCACATGCGTGACTCCCGTGGCGCGTATTGCGGGTTTCAGTTTGGTGAGCAATATGTCTATTATTGTCTTCTGAAGCGATGCGCAGAGATCGGCTTTGTTGTTCTTGATGAAATCCGGATCATCCTTGAGCGCGTCGCGGAGCGTATAGAGAAACGAGGTTTTAAGTCCGCTGAAAGAATAATTGTAACCCTCTATATGAGGTTTGCTGAATTTGAATCTGTCGGGATTGCCCTCTTTTGCAAGCCTGTCTATATGCGGACCACCAGGATAGGGTAGACCCATGATTTTGGCGCATTTGTCAAATGCTTCTCCAGCCGCGTCATCGATTGTCTGCCCGAGAATCTCCATGTCGAAGGCGGATTTTACGAGTACTATCTGGGAGTTGCCTCCCGAAATAAGAAGGCAGATGAATGGAAAATCCGGGGTCTCGTCTTCAGGAGTCTCTTTTATGAAATGAGACAGCACATGGCCGTGAAGATGATTGACATCGATCAAAGGGATGTCAAGGCCGATCGCCATTCCTTTTGCAAAGGAAGTTCCTACATGCAGAGAGCCTAAAAGGCCCGGCCCGCGTGTATATGCTATGGCTGAAAGATCCGTCGCTTTGATCCCGGCTTGTCTGAGAGCCTCGGAAACGACAGGTACGATATTCTGCTGATGGACACGCGAGGCTAGTTCCGGAACCACGCCTCCGTATGCCTCGTGGACCTTCTGACTTGCAATCACATTGCTTTTGAGCAGTCCGTCGGCTATGACGGCCGCCGATGTGTCATCGCACGACGATTCTATGCCAAGTATTATGTCTCTCATCTGACTGTATGGGTCTTGTTCAATACAAAGTTAATTAATTTGCACCTAAAATAAAAGGAAATTGGAAAATTCTGCGTAAATTTGCACTCAAATGTCAGCTACAAGGTCAATCTATAAGGTTTTGAGAAGTGTCCTTTTCTCCGCCGTGCTGGTGGTGACTGGGCTTTTGGCAATTCTTTATGTGGTTGTTTCTGTTCCGTCTGTGCAACGGACTATAAAAAACAGGGCTGAGCGCGAGCTTACTTCGCTTTTCGGCGGTCAAGTCACTATTTCGTCTGTCGATATTTTCCCTTTCAATGAAGTCCGCCTTCATGGAGTATCTTTGTATACACCTGAGGGAAAACGGTGTCTTTCCGTCGGGCGTATTGGCGCGGGAATCGATCTATGGACTCTGATCTCCTCTGGCGAGATAGAGATTGCTTATGCCGAGATAATCGCCATGAATGCAAGAATATCGCAGCCTTCCGAAGGCGCTCCTCTCAATATACAGTTTATAATAGATGCTCTCTCGAATAAAGAGAAAAAAACTCCTCCTCCGCAGTTCCGTGTCGTGATTCACAATATAGTAATCCGGAAGTCGACAGTCTCTTTCGACAGGGAATACATGAAACGTCAGGC
>DAAV01000025.1:26427-27282 GCA_001701295.1 Bacteroidales bacterium H10 | reverse complement strand
GATTTCCGGGCGGATGTGGCATTGCCTCTTATCGCCAATGATGATTTTTCCATCGATTTGAGGAGATTGGCTTTTGACGAGCGTTCCGGGTTCTCGGTCAAGGGTCTTTCTCTGCAGGCTAATATCACGCCTCATAATATATCGTTTTCAGATTTTACTCTCCGAACGGCAAATTCTGTAATTTCCATATCCGATCAATCGCTGGATATAAGAGGATATAATGATATTTTGAACGCTCTCAGACGGGAGTCGCACACGCTTGCAATATTTGCCGGTCCTCTGTATCTTTCGGATTTTTCTTCCTTCTGGAGCAGATTGTCGGAATTTGACAGTTCTTTTACTTTTGAGGCACATCTCCGCGGAAAGGCTGACGATATTCATGTGGATTCTTTCAGGCTCTGGGGTTCCGAGGAAAAAATGAGTCTCTCTTTAGCGGGAAGAGTCTGCAATGTGTCGGATCCCTCTCTGGTGAGTGGAGAACTTGATCGTTTCGGGTTCGATTCTCCGGCTGAGTTCAATCAGAAATTGATCGGACTTTTCCCTGCTATGCCGGATAAGATTAAATCTATGATCGCGTCTGTAGGCGATCTTTCTGTAAAAACCGCAGGCAAGTTTGATCTCGGAGACAGACATGCGGATCTTCTCGCAGATATATCGACATCAGCTGGCGATATCGGAGTCAAGACTGATCTCGCATGGAATGAAAGATCTTTTACGGTTTCGGATTTCTCTGCAAAAACAGAGACGTTTGATATAGGGCACCTCCTTGCAGACAATCGGCTGGGATGTGTGGCTCTCGATGCGTCCGGCAATCTTTCTGTGCGTGGGAAACAGATCGAAGGTAAAATCTCCGCT
>DAAV01000025.1:0-26415 GCA_001701295.1 Bacteroidales bacterium H10 | reverse complement strand
GGTTTGAAAATATATCTGTCGAGGCTGAGAAAATAGCAGACAGCCTGACTGCCCATGCCGAGATTTCGGACCGTTTTGCTGTCTTGACGGCCGATACTGACTGTCTTTTGAATGGGCCTTCCTCGCAATGGAATCTGAAAGCGGATATAGAGCATATATTACCGGGGTGTTTCGGCATCGGTATGTTCGGAGCAGATGACCGGATTTCAGGCGATATTGACATATCTGTTGTCGGCGACACTCCGGATAATTTCTCGGGAATGGTTGCTATCCGTGATTTAGACCTTGTCGCCCCAAAAAGCATTCATTTCGACCGGATAGATGTCTCGGCTGATATAGAGGACAATAGACGGGAATATAAAATAGATACGGATTTTCTTTCGGGGACTGTTTCGGGTGATTTCCGCCCGACTTCTCTTGTCGGAATGGTCAGAAATCTTGTTTCTTCTGTCGTCCCGGCGTTTGTAAATCCAGGAAAGACAGATGATACGGATGGTCAGTATGCTGATTTTAATTTCTCGGTTCTTCCTTCTGACGATCTTTACTCCGTTCTGCGGTCTTCTGTGCGTCCCGGTGTGCCGGTCATGATCTCCGGTCGTGTCGATGGCTCTTTGCAGTCGTGCGATGTGTCGGTCGATGCTCCGTATATTATCAAAGGCCGTGACAAACTGATAAAGAATACCAAGGTTTCCGTCAGCCTTCGTGATCAGGCGTCTGCTTCAGTAAAGATAAAGACGGATTTTCCGATGAAAAACGACTACGCCCGTCTTGACGTGTCAGTCGATGCGCTGTCGGATCATTTGGATGCGGATATGTCATGGGTCATGGATAAGAATCATGATAATACTGGCTCTATTGGAGTCGGTCTTGATATAGCGCGGAGACCGTTGGACAGGGATTTATCTCTTGTCGCCATGCTCGGGAAATCCGGTTTCAGACTTAATGGAGCAGACTGGACGATTTCTCCGGCCCGCATAGAATATTCCGACAAGGCGTTGACTGTTTCAGGTCTGCGGGTGGCACATGGTCTGCAATTCGTGGATATCAGTGGAAAGGCTTCGGCTGATCCTATGGATGTATTGACTGCCGAACTTGCAGGCATCGATCTGGAATATATATTTAATATTCTGAATATAAATCATGTGGATTTCGGAGGAATCGCCACGGGTACGGCTCATGTCAGCAATCTTTTTACAAAATCGCCTATAGCGCGTACGGACGGTCTTTTTGTAAGAAATCTCGCTTACAACGGATCTGTGCTCGGTGACGGACAACTGGAGAGTCACTGGGATAATGATGAAGGTATGGTTGCAATCAACGCCGATATAACGGCGGAGGACTCATCTTCGGCCACTGTCCGGGGAGGCGTGTATGTTACCCGTGATTCTCTTTCGTTCGATTTTCACGCCGACCGTCTCGATATCGAGTTTCTTCAGCCTTTCATGAGTGGGTTTACTTCGAAAGTGACCGGAAAGGCGTCGGGCGATCTTAAGCTTTATGGCACGTTCTCGGATATTGATCTGGCCGGCAAGGCGTTTGCCGATACGATAACCATGAAGGTTGATTACACCAACGTGTGCTACAGTGGCTCGGATACAGTCTATTTTTCTCCCGGAAGAATTTACATACCCCGTTTCCGTCTTTATGACAAATATGGCAACAGCAGTATGATGCGCGGAGAGGTACGACATAATTTTCTGAAAGACCCGTCTTTCAGTTTTGATATGTCGGGAGCACGTCATCTGCTGGTATATGATACGGGGCCTAAAATGAATCCGCGGTGGTACGGACACATATTTGCCGACGGTTCGGCATCGCTGCGGGGACGCCCCGGTCTGATATCTCTTGATATAAATATGCAGACAGCCGATAATTCGGAATTCACTCTGGTTCTTGACGAGACTCAGACGGCTGTAGATTACACTTTCCTTACTTTCTCCGACCACCGCAAGGAGCTTCTTGAATCGCAGGAGGTGAAAGAAGTTTCGTTCGAGAACAGTTTCCGGAAGAATATGACACCATCTCTGAGAGAAAGGCCCGACCTGTTTGTTCTTGATATTGCAGTCGATGTTACTCCTGGTGCCGATCTTGTCATAGTCATGGATCCGCAGGCCGGCGACAAGATCCGTGCTGAGGGACGTGGCGCCCTGCAGATGCATTACGACAGCGATACGGATGATATGACGTTATACGGCAAATATACTCTCGACCGCGGAGACTATAATTTCAGTCTTCAAGACCTCATTTTGAAAAATTTCAAGATAAGGCCCGGTAGCAGTATATCGTTCAACGGCGATCCTCTTGGAGGTATTCTCGACATTACGGCCGCTTATCGTGTCAATACAAATCTCGCTGATCTCGACCGTTCGTTCCAGTCGGATCCAGATCTGAACCGTACGAGTGTTCCTGTCGACGCACTGCTTAAGGTGACGGGGGATATCCAGGCTCCGGAGATTAATTTCGACCTGAAATTCCCGACAGTCACATCGGAAGTCGAACGTAAGGTCAGGAGCATTATTTCCACTGACGACATGATGAACCGTCAGATAATATACCTCTTGGCGCTGAACCGTTTTTACACACCGGAATATATGGGAGCGGAACAGGGAGGTGAACTGGCATCCGTGGCATCGTCCACACTTTCTTCCCAGTTGCAGAACATCATCGGCTCATTGACCGACAAGTTTTCTGTGGCGCCTTCGTTCAAGTCGGAGAAGAGCGATCTGTCGGATATGGAGGTGGACGTAGCATTGTCTTCCAGTCTGTTTGACAACAGGCTTCTGCTGAACGGTAATCTCGGGTACCGTGACCGCAGTACGTCGCAGACCACATTTATAGGAGATTTTGATCTCGAGTATCTGTTGTCGCGCGACGGTCGTCTCCGCCTTAAGGCATATAATCATTTCAACGATGCTTCATATTATCTCAGGTCAGCTCTGACCACTCAGGGCATAGGTATCATATATCGGAAAGATTTTGATGATCCCTTCACATTCATCAAGCGTCTGTTCCGAAGAAAGAAGAAAAAAGAAGAGTCAGTGAAGTCGGATAAAGAAAATTTGAAAAAAAGTGAAATCATTGAATATTGAAGGCATTCTGGAGCGCATAAGCTTCATACGCCGTGACTCAGTAGGAATTGCGTTCAGCGGGGGAGGAGCGCGTGGGTTCTCTCATATAGGCGTGATAATGGCTATGGAGAAGTTCGGCATAAATCCTCAGGTCGTATCGGGTGTGTCGGCCGGATCGATCGCGGCCGTGCTTTATGCCGCAGGTCTGACTCCGTTGGACATGAGGGAGTGTTTCGCCGATGCCAATAAATTTGCAGACTTCAGGGAATGGACTGTGCCCAAAGACGGCATTTTCAAGCTTTCTAAATTTGCGAGGATGCTTGAGTCCTGGCTTCCCGTAAGAAATCTTGAAGAGCTGAAGATTCCATGCGTCATATGTGCCACTAATCTCGACCGGGGCACTCAGGTCGGCTGGGGAAAAGGAGAGATCGTCCCCCGCGTGGTGGCCTCATGCAGTATTCCGATTGTATTCCGGCCGGTGACAATCAATGGCGCTCATTATGTCGACGGAGGTGTACTCCACAATCTCCCGGCGTGGGCCATAAGGGACTATTGTGATATATTGTACGGTTCGAATTGCTCGCCGCTTAATAAGAATTACAAATATAAGGACTCGCTGATAGATATCGCTCTGCGCACCTATCATCTGACCACCAAATCCAATCTCGGCACTGATATAAGACTGTGTGATTATGTCATTACGCCCCGTGAACTTACAAGTCACGGCATTTTTGATCTTTCCGCTCTTGACAGTGCTATAAAGATCGGTTATGAGGCGGCTTGTACGGTTCTGGAAGCAATTGGAAACTCAAAGACGTAGAAAAAATTCAGATTTCTAAAAATATATTATCAACTAATAAACAAAACAGGATTTTGAAAAAGAAACTTATTATATACCAGGCATTCCCTCGCATTTTTACCAATATGAATGCCGATTGCGTTCCCGGCGGTACTTATGAAGAGAACGGTTCCGGCAAACTTGATGACATATCTCCAAGACTCCTCAAGTCTTTGTCGGATATGGGTGTCAATTGTATCTGGCTCACCGGTATAATCGATATGGCCACTAAGACGGCGTTTGCCGATGGAAAAATCCCGGCCGACAATTCCAATGTAGTAAAGGGTCAGGCCGGATCGCCCTATGCCATCAAGGATTATTACGATGTCTCACCTGCTATCGCGACAGATGTCGACAGACGCATGGAGGAATTTGAGGCAGTGGTGAAGCGTACGCATGAGGCCGGTATGAGCATTATAATTGATTTCGTGCCAAATCATACAGCCCGGGTGTATCATTCGGATTCAGCGCCTACAGGTATCAGAGATTTTGGAAGTGATGACGATTTCTCGAAATTTTTTGCCCGTGATAATAACTATTATTACATCACCAATCAGCGGTTTGCCCCGTCATTTGATATTGCCCGTCCCGGTACGGAGCCTTATGTGGAATTTCCTGCAAAGGCTACGGGCAATGACTGTTTCACAGCTTTCTGTTCGGAAACAGACTGGTATGAGACCGTCAAACTGAATTATGGTTTTGATCCGGGAGACTGGTCGACTCATTATGACCCAGTGCCTGATACATGGCTGAAAATGCTCCATATTCTCAGATTCTGGGCTTCGAAGGGTATCGACGGTTTCCGCTGTGATATGGTCTTCATGGTGCCCCGCGAATTCTGGCATTGGGCTATTCCTCAGGTAAAGGCGGATTATCCGGATATTATTTTCATTGGGGAGATCTATGAGGTCGATGCCTACAGATCCTTTATCGAATATTGTCATTTCGATTATCTTTATGACAAAGTCAATCTTTATGATACTCTCAAAGGTATCGAATGCAATAATCTTTCTGCCGCCCAGCTCTCGTCATGCTGGCAACGCATAGACGGTATTGGAGACTCGATGCTAAACTTCCTTGAAAATCATGACGAGGTCAGGTTCGCATCGAGAGAATTCGCCGACAATCCTGCTAAAGTCGTTCCTTATCTGGTGGTAAGCGCTATGATATCTAAAGGTCCTTTTATGATATATTATGGTCAGGAACTCGGCGAGATGGCGCATGATAACGAAGGTTTTGCCGGTGACAACAACAGGTCGACAATTTTCGATTACTGGAGCTATGACACTCTGCGCCGCTGGTATGACAATGGAAAATGTTCTGTCAGGCGTCTGACTCCTCATGAGAAATGGCTGAGGGCGGTATATTCGCGTATACTCAATCTCTGCAATGATATTGCAGCGATACGTGAAGGGAATTTCTTTGATCTCATGTATGTGAATCTTCGCAATCCGAAGTTTGACCCTCACAGACAATTCGCTTTCATCCGATATACGGATTCGGAGATATTGCTCTTCGTTGTCAATTTCGACTCAAAACCGGCAAATGTCGGTGTGATAATTCCCGATCTTGCATTCGACATGGCAATTATAGAGGAAGGAATCTTTCATGAGACGGATCTGATATGGGGACTCGATCACACTCTTGATGTAAGACGCGGTCAGCCGGTCAATATGGAAATCGGTGGATATGACGCTCTTATTGTTNNTTCCATTGAAAAAAATTGTTGCAAAAACATCGCATAAATAACGCAAATTAGAAAATTAATTTCTAATTTTGTACTTGGAAACGGTGACTGTCATAATTTCAGGCACACGTCAAACGGAAGTATTCTAACCAACAATCATATATCTGATATGAACAACAACCTTGCGCCGATAAAGGTATTTGCAGGCGAGGCCTCACGCTATCTTGGCGAGAGTATCTGCAAGGAACTCGGCATCGAAATGGGTAAAATGAAAAAGGAACATTTTGCCGATGGTGAATTTGAAGTGGGATTCGAAGAATCTATCCGTGGAGCGGAGGTGTATCTCGTACAATCCACGTTCCCGTCATCCGACAATCTCATGGAGCTTCTTCTGATGGTCGACGCAGCCAAACGTGCTTCCGCAGGCTCGATCATAGCAGTGGTCCCTTATTTCGGATGGGCTCGTCAGGACCGTAAAGACAAACCGCGTGTGTCTATCGCCGCAAAACTTGTGGCCGATATGCTCACGGCAGCCGGTATAACACGCCTGATCACGATGGATCTTCATGCTGACCAGATCCAGGGCTTCTTTGATGTTCCGGTTGACCACCTTTACGCATCTTCTATTTTTATTCCTTATATAGAGAGTCTCAAACTCAAGGATATGGTCATAGCTTCACCGGATGTCGGCGGAGCAAAACGCGCCAATTCCTATGCCAAATATTTTGATGTGCCCCTCGTGCTCTGTCATAAGACACGCGCCAAAGCCAATGTAATAGCCACTATGACGGTGATCGGAGACGTCAAGGATAAGAATGTGATACTTATAGACGATATCGTCGATACAGCCGGAACTATCACGAAGTCGGCGGATCTGCTGCTGGAAAATGGAGCGAAGTCTGTACGTGCTCTTTGCAGTCACGCAGTGATGAGTGATCCTGCTACAGACCGTGTAAAGGAATCCGGTCTGACCGAGATCATCTTTACAAATTCAATTCCGTACGAAAGAGATAACGCCAAAGCTACTGTCCTTCCGGTTGCCAGACTTTTCGCCGATACAATCCGTCGGATACACAACAACCAGTCTATCTCTTCTCAGTATCTCTTTAAGTAAGATCCATACGACATTACTTTGATGATTTATAGCTTGACCGGATGCCTGGGTTTATAACCTGAGCATCCGGTCTTTTCAATATTATCATCAGTCGGAGCGCGATATGATATACGTATGAATTCCTATCGTATAATCACTTTCTTACTTGTTTTCCCGCTTCTGACCACATAGATTCCTGCCGTAAGTCCTTTTGTGCCATATCTACGTCCGTCAGGTCCGCACACCTGCATGTCGTCGGGGCCGTATATGTCATTCCCCTTGACATGGATTTGTGCCTCTCCGTAGGTAGACTTTATTCCAGTCCCGTTTCCTATGTAGAATGCCGGAGATATTACCTGACTTATACTGTTGCCTGTGGCATCTGTCATGGTTATCCGCAGGTCATACCATGAATTGGTTTGTCTGACATTCATATCCTTTAAATCGACGGTCCATGAGTCTCCATAACATGCCTCAGCCTCAATGTCCTGCAGTTCAGGATTCAGGGCCTCCCAACTTTCCCGGGCATATGGTGAATATTCGATAACAGGAGTGATTGTCTCCGTTGTTTTGACAAAAGCGTCAGTATTCTCAAGACCTTCAGGTCGCAATTCAAAGTCGCCTCCTGTCAGTCTGATCAGGCCGTCTGACGGATTATCGAAGTGGTTCGTGATCTCATTTTCTTTGTTGATGAAATTCAATATCTGTAGCGACGGAGCTGTCTCGTCCGCGCCCATACCGCCGAATTTTGCCGTAAAAGTTGTTCGGGAGTCCACTCCGCCTATATCTCCTTTGAACGTTGTCAGTTCAAGCTCATATGTGCCTGATTCTCTCGTTTCATCGAGTGCCTGATTAAGTGCCTCTGATCTGTCGATGAGATCATCATAATCTTTCGAGTCGAGTATCAGATTTCCATCATGCTTCAATTTGTAATCCTGCGCATATTCATATGTAGAGATCTTTCCTCCCAGGTTGTCGAGATATGTGTACAAGTGGTAATTCCCGCTTTCTGATGTTGCAAATATACTTGTTACATAAGGTTGCGTGGTATTGTAGTCCAAGGATTGCATCTGCGAGTAATCTGGAAAATAGGGATGGTATGGCAGAGGATAGGTTGAAGATAACCTTGTGGAAAGGAATGATTTGAGTATTTGCCCATTCATATATATTTCTCGATCCGGTATCACATTGATCACTCTTCCAAAGTCCAATGCTGTCTTACTCTGATCGATTATCTCATACTCGCATTCATCCCACCATATAGTATCCTGTTGAAATCTGACCATCATATCCATAGCTTGCGGAGAAAATTCCATTTTCAAATTTTTTTGAAGATCTTTTCGTGATGGTAAGCTTAACTTTATATTCCTGCAGTTTCTCTGTTCTTTTCCAGGATTTAACAAACCGGGAACAAAAAAATCTCTTGAACCTATCTTTTTACCATAATATATCATTTCAAATTGCGGAAAAGACCCTTCTGCCGGTTGATGTTCTGTCTCTTTACCGGCCAAAGTCTGTTCAATTAAAGGTATTTCTATATTGAAAAAATCATCTATATCGTTTGAGACATTTAATTGATCCGGATTATCTGGAATCAATGTGACGATCTCGTTTGTTTCATTTTCAGATTGGTATGCGCGATTTTGTATGACATAGTAACCTTCTGCTTCGTTTGTATAGCAATTTGCCACTTCAAAAGGTGACTGATATCCCTCTATTCGGCAGTTGCTAGTACAGATGTACTTGAACATAGGACCATATTTCTCGCTACAGAAAATTGTTTGTATTGTACAGTCATCTACAGTTCCCTCTTCCAGAAGTTCCATATTCATTACATATGGATTGTCGGGATTCTCGGTCATTCTGTATAATGGAGTTGTAAGTTCCTGTCCATTATTTTTTACAGACTTGAAAGAATGCAACAAGGTTGCTTCTTCAGCATCTATTATAATCTCAATATCTTTATCTATCGTCAAATCTTTTTTTACAAGATATATGAGATGTTTAAGATCATAATTTTCAACTTTAAACATATTTAACAATAAGTCAGAGTGACCTTCAGGTAGATCGGCATACCAATATGTAGGATTTTCATGGTCTTCTTCAAAAATGACCGCACCCCATTCTCCTATGGCTGCACAGTTGTTGACACTATAGTAATCCGGACTTATCATACCGTCCGAGTTAAGAATTTTTATTCTTACATGGTGTTTTTTTTCTTCTATTTCTTTAGGAAGTATCAGACATTCGGCCTTGGTAGCCGGAGGGGTGACATATCTCGAACTTTTGATCTCTCTATTTTTGTATAGTATGTTGTCAGACTTATGATGCGTGGTTATGGCTAATGACGATAGTGCGAGTCCGATTGTCGCGATTGTCAGTAATGAGATATTGAGTGTTCTCATAATTTGATGTTTGGTTTGCCTTCCGGTCCATAAAGGCATGTTCTTCTTAAGAAGTCGTGGACCTTACTTCTGTCTGGCGCCTTGACAAAAACGATTTCTTTGAAATTCGCAACAAATTTATGCCATTATATATCTTTTGACAAGTAAATTGCGTCTACTGGCCGTCTACTGACTTGTAATATGCCGTTATTTCGCGATTTTTTGAATAAATTTGCAATTGTAGACTGTATGATGTCTGAAAATTAATTCGTATAATGAAGTCGAAAATTCTATTTTTTATCCTTTTGTCGATGTTGTTGGCTATAGCCTGTAACCGGTATAAGACTCTCGATCCATATAAATGGAAGTCTCTTGACAACGCTTCTGACAGTATTATGCTGGAACTTGAACTTCTTTTTAATGAAGATGCTTCCGATGACAGCATAAGCCGTGCCATTATTGAATTCGAAAAGATTAATTCTGTTGAGACGGATACTGTAATGAAAAGAGTGATGGATTCCCGACTCCTTTTCTGGAAGGCGCGTTATGCCATGAAAAATGATGAATCGGATTCAGCTTTGTATTTGTTTGTAAAAGCCGGGCATCTTAATGACTCTGTCCGTTACGCATATGATAGAATGCGCATAGACAATCTGCGTATTCCTCTTTCGAACTCCATGGATCCCGAGGCATATGATTTTTATTGCAGATCTCTTGATTATGCACGCGATGTAAAGGATCCGGCACTTGAAGCGCGTGTGTGCATAAATATCGGCAATTTGCTGGCGAAGGTAGGTGAAGCGCATGACGCGTTGGAATATTACGATATGGCTGATTCTCTCAATGAGCGTTTAGGGTATACCCGATCAGTTGTGAAAAATAAAATCAACCGGGCGAGTGCAGTAAGGCAGATCGGCTATCCCGACAGCTCTGTCCTCATGTTGAGATCTGTGGCTGGAGATGCTGTATGTATGCGCGACAGTGCGACTCACAGTATGGTTTTGCGTAATCTTTTTTTGGAGACCGACAGTATAGAATATCTGCGTAAGGCTATGGCCGGACGATCGGAAATGCAGCTCAATAATGAGCTTTCCGGTTTCTGCGACGGAATGATGGCATTTTGGTTTATACGTCACGGACATCCTGATTCCGCTTCGATATATTCTGACAGATCTGTGAGGAATTTACGTTACGTCAGTGATCCCAATCAGCGGGCCATAATTCTGCTTGCCCGCAGCATCGTGAAAATGCAGGAAGGATTTCCTGACAGCGCGTATCTTTATCGTGTCGCGTATGAGGAGCAGATGGATTCTGCGCTCGCTCTAAGACATTCATCCGATGTTATGCGCATGAACGCGCTGAATGAGATAAAAATGGCCGAGACACGGCATCTGCGGCAGATATACCGCCGCAATATGTTTATCGGGGCTCTTGCATTTGCTTTTGTGCTTATATCTACGATTGTAGCCATATGGCTTATAAGATATAACGCGCGTCAGAAACTCGAAAGGGTGCAGCGGGAGCTGGCGCTTGCCAGAACGCGACGTAAAGCTGATGCCGCGACTATTACTATAGAGAATCAGGAAAGGGTACTTTCGGGTGTAAGGGATTCTCTGACCGATATGAGAAAGACGGGAAATATGAAGGATTCCGAGATGCGGCGTCTTGAGACGGAAATAAAGCTTCTTCTGTCGGAATCGGAGGGCGACAGACTTGAACGTGACATGTATGAGATCATACATCCTGATTTTTTCAATCGATTGGAGTCTCTTGCTCCGGGACTTGCACAAAGCTATCTTAAAATAGCCGTCTATACTCTGTTGGAACTCGACAACAAGCGCATAGCCAAGCTGATGAATATCCGGCCCGAATCCGTACGTCAGTCGAAATGGAGACTCTGCAGGAAAATCGGTAAACCCGACGATATATCGCTTGAAGATTATCTCGGGAAGATTAATTCGGACACAGGCAATTGATATCGCCGATACGCAATAGCCCCGGGATCTGAGTGATCTCGGGGCTATTTATTAATTTCCTGTTGTGATATCCGGACTGCCGCTGCTTACCAGATTATCACACGTTCTGATTCCGGACGGAACATCTCGTCGCCTTCTTTTACATTGAATGCCTTGATGAAAGGTTCGATGTTCTTGAGCGATACATTCACACGGTTGATGCCGAGAGAATGTACGTCACCTGTAGTGAGGTTGCGTATTTCCTCATCGCGTATGTTGGTTGCCCAGAGATTTGCGAAGTTCATGTAGAAGATCTGAACGGGATCGAATCCGTCGATCTTTTCAGTCGTTATGTCAACCCCCTTTTTCTTCTGTGAGTCAAGAAATGCGGTGTAGGCCACACGTAGACCGCCCTGATCCGCTATATTCTCTCCGAGAGTGTATTCACCGTTAGCCATAAGACCCGGCAGTACTTCTACCGCGCTGAACTGGTCTGCGAGGCCTTTTGTCAATGTGGAGAAAGCCGCTCTGTCTTCTTCTGTCCACCAGTTGGACATGTTGCCGTCTGCATCGAAATTGCAGCCTTGGTCGTCGAATCCATGGGTGAGTTCATGGCCGATGACAACACCGATGCCGCCATAGTTCTCCGCATCGCTTGATTCCGGATCATAGAAAGGAGCCTGAAGTATGCCGGCAGGGAACACAATCTCGTTGTTTATCGGGTTATAATATGCGTTTATGGTCTGCGGTGTCATGCCCCATTCGCTGCGGTCCACAGGTTTGCCCCATTTCTCGATCTGGCGGTCGAATGCCCAGAGACCGGCGTTGTGCATGTTCTCGTAATAGCTGAGCTGTGGGTCGATATTCAGCAGAGAATAGTCTTTCCATTTGTCTGGATAACCGATCTTGACAGTTATCGAGTTGAGTTTTTTGAGTGCTTCGAACTTGGTGTCATCTGTCATCCATGAAAGATGCATGATGTGTTTTCCGAGTGCCTTGCGGAGATTCTCTACAAGACCTTCCATATATGTCTTGGAACTTTCAGGGAAATACTGCTCCACATAAAGCTCGCCGATGCCTTCTCCCATAACGCCCTCGACTGTGCCGAGTGATTTTTTCCAACGGGGGCGTTCCTGTTCTACGCCTGACATTACTTTGTTGAACTCGAATGATGCTTTAGAGAAATCATCGCTGAGATAGCGTGCCGCGCTTGATACGATATTCCACAGATAAATGTCTTTCTTTTCGCGGTCAGTAAGACTTTTCATAAGATTGTCTGCCTGTTTCACTGTATTCATCTCGGTGACAATGGCCATCTCGGGAACAGCTATTCCCATATCCTCGATGAGGGCGCGGACCGGAAGATTGGGATAGAGAGTCTCGATCTGCTCGATGGTGCGGGGATTGTACATTGCGGGTATGTTGCGGCTTTGTTCGCGGGTCCACGTCGAGTCGGCCATAAGAGTCTCGATCTTGAGCACATTTTTTGCAATGCGTTTAGCATCTTTCTTATTGTAGCCTGCAAGTTGCATGTCTGTCTCGATCAGCTTGACATAGGCGTTGCGGACTTCTTTATTGCGTTTGTCGTTGAGAAGGTAATAGTCACGGTCTCCGAGTCCCAGTCCGGCACTTCCGACATACATCGAATATACCTGGCTGTTGGCGAGATCTTCCATCATCATGACTCCGAAGAGGGGAGAGGCCTCATAACGGTGCATATAGCGGAAAAGATCACCCATTTCCTCAGGTTTGGTATTCTCTATTTTTGCAAGTTTTGCCTTTATAGGAGCGGCGCCTTCTTTGTTACGACGCACGGAATCCATTCCCTGTTCATAGATGGTCGCGATCTTGTAGGCGTTAGTGCCTGGTTTGGGATTCGTGGCCGCCAGACCGGTCACGATGCGTTTGATACGGTTGTTGCTCGAATCGTTCAGGATGTTGAACTGTCCGTAACGCGAATACTCCGGTGTCAGCGGATGATTCTTTTGCCATTTTGTGTTCACATGGTGATAGAAATCTTTCTGTGCGGGAACAGTGTTGTCGATTCCCTTGACATCAAGACTCTTTGTGTGCTCTTGCGCCATGACCGGCGTGATGCCTAAGCCAAGTGCGACACACATTGCCGTTGTCATTTTTGTTTTAATGTTCATAATCTCTTTATTTAAGGTTTAAATAGTTANNCAAGGCATGTCGATGCCTTTCTTTCGGTCTCTGTCCATTCGGAATCGGGATCCGATTCCTTCATTATGCCTCCTCCGGCGTAAATGCAGAATCTGTTCCGCTCTACACGTGCCGATCTCAGATTCACTCCGAAAAAGAAATCTCCGTTTTCAGCGACGGGACCGCAGAATCCACCGTAATATCCTCTCTCGAAATCTTCAATATCTCCGATAAATTGCATGGCTCTCTTACGGGGATAGCCTGCCAGTGCCGGAGTGGGAGAAAGAGCTCTTGCGGTTTTTATAGCCTGCAGTAAACCGGCTTTTTCATCAGTTGTATCGACCTCTGCGCTTATTATGGTTCTGAGATGCTCGACCGGTCCCGCATTATGAGTGCGTGTCTTTCCGATAATCGGTTCAAGTCCGGCTTCTTTCATTTTTGCAGACAGAAAAGAAGTCACTATCTTTTGTTCTCCGATGTTTTTATCATCCCATTCCTCTGAGGAGTATGTCGGTCTTGTCCCGGCGAGGGCCATCGTGGTCAGTCTGTTGCCGAATTTCTCAAGAAGAATTTCCGGACTCGCGCCTATCCATGTGCCCGAAGGCGTGGTATGAAAACAGAATACGAATGCTTCCGGATATGCCATGCAAAGTTCCTGAAAGGTAGAGTGCAGAGCAATCTGCTCTTTTCTGACAATTACCCGGGCGAGAACGCATTTGTCGAGAACGCCGTCGTTTATCTGTTTTTTGATCTGACGGACGGCTGAATTATGCAGATTTTTATCGGTTTCCGTTTCGGGAAAAGGATATAATGTATCCTTTTCACAGTCGGAGGGTATGGTGAACAAACCATCCTGTGAATCATAAGGTATGGTGAATATGCCATCCGCATTACCGTCGAATGGAGCGATGGCGAACCCCGGTGTTCCTAATCCTTCTTTAAGACTATCCGAACAACCGGTTTCTATTCTATTCTTTCCGGGCAATCTGTAGGCAAACCAGTTCATACGCTTATTTGTTCCGATTTTTNNACGCGATAAAATCAAAGGGCATTGCCTCTGTCACGATTGCTTCTATGAAATCTCCCGGAGCTGCTTGTGTGCCGGTCACTCTGTAGGATAAATCCACTTCCGGCGAATCCCATTCCGACCGGCAGATTGCGGTGTCTCCTTCATATTCTTCCACAAGAAGCCGTACTTTTGAACCGATCTGTTTTTCGTTAAGTTCTTCAGATATATGTTCCTGCAGGGCCATCAGTCTGTCAAGACGGTCTTGTTTAACTTCTTCAGGCACATCGTCGTCATAGTTGGTGGCTGCGTATGTGTCATCTTCTTCGGAATAGGCGAACGCACCCATTCTGTCGAATTTCTGTGTCCTTACGAAGTCCATGAGTTCTTCGAAATCCTCCTCAGTCTCTCCAGGAAAACCGACCATGAGTGTGGTGCGCAGGCGTATGCCCGGCACCCTGTCTCTTATTTCAGCGAGCAGCTTAAGAGTATCTTCTTTGCCAATACGGCGTCTCATCCGTTTCAGCTGTGAATCTGAAATGTGTTGCAACGCTATGTCGAGATAATTGCAGACGTTATCTCTGCGGGCCACAACGTCAAGCAGCTCCATCGGGAAATCGGCCGGATAAGCGTAATGAAGCCTAATCCATTCAACTCCTTTTATATCTGCCATCCGGTCAATAAGATCCGCAAGTCGATGCTCTTTATATAGGTCGAGACCATAGCTTGAGAGATCTTGTGCGATGACATTGAATTCTCTCACTCCCTTTCTGGCAAGAACGCGTACTTCCTCAAGAATTTCTTCCTCCGGTCTGGATTTGTGTCTTCCGGTGATCAGAGGTATGGCGCAGAAAGCGCAGAATCTGTTGCATCCTTCCGAGATCTTTATATAAGCGGAGTAGGGGGGAGTGGTAAGTTCGCGGTCCCATTCGGCAGGTCTTTCGGAATGCTTCAGATCGGGAAGATCATCCGCAAATTTATCCCAGTCGAATTTGCCGTAGACAAGGTCAATTTCCGGCATTTCGGCTTTGAGATCGCTGAGGTATCTTTCGGTGAGACATCCCATGGCCGCGATCTTGCCGATCTTGCGGTCATCTTTAAGCCTCGAGAGTTCCAGAAGCAGATTGATTGATTCCTCTTTGGCATCGCCTATGAATCCGCATGTATTGACCATCACGTATTCTCCGGAAGGCTCTTCGGGATTATGACTAACGGTATAGCCTTTGGCATTGAGCCTCCGGATCAGCCGTTCGGAATCAATAAGATTCTTCGAGCACCCCATCGAGATAATATCAATATGATTCTCTCTGTAGCCCATATCCGTGTCAGATTGCTTCTCCGAATAATGATCTTACGAATTCAGCCGAGTGGAAGATCTGCAGATCTTCTTTTCCCTCTCCAAGACCGATATATTTTACTGGTATCTTGAACTGATCGCTTATTCCGATCACGACTCCTCCCTTTGAGGTGCCGTCGAGTTTGGTGATTGCAAGATTGTTTACTTCCGTGGCGGCTACGAACTGACGGGCCTGTTCGAATGCGTTCTGTCCGGTAGAACCGTCCAGCACCAGAAGGATTTCCTGCGGAGCGTCAGGCACGACACGTTTCATCACATTCTTGATTTTGGTAAGTTCGTTCATCAGTCCGATCTTGTTGTGGAGACGTCCTGCCGTGTCGATTATCACGACATCCGCGCCCTGAGCCTTGGCCGATGAAAGTGTGTCGAATGCCACAGCCGCCGGATCGCTGCCCATTTTCTGTTTGATCACCGGCACGCCGACACGTTCACCCCATATGTCAAGCTGTTCTATGGCGGCGGCACGGAATGTATCGGCCGCTCCGAGCACGACCCTGTTGCCTGCTGCTTTGTACTGATAGGCGAGTTTACCTATCGTTGTGGTTTTGCCGACTCCGTTCACGCCGACAACCATAATAACATAGGGTTCTCCTGTCTTTTTGATCTGGAAATCCTCGAGTTCGGTTTCGTTCTCCGGCTTTTCAAGCATGTCGCTGATCTCTTCGACAAGCAGCCGGCGCAATTCCTCGCTTCCGACATATTTGTCGCGCGCCACGCGTTCCTGAAGACGTTCGATGATCTTGATCGTGGTGTCGGTGCCGACGTCGCTTGTGATAAATGCCTCCTCAAGATTGTCAAGGACATCGTCGTCCACCTTGCTTTTGCCGGCTATCGCATGCGATATCTTGCTCCAAACCCCCTCTTTTGTCTTCTCGAGACCATTGTCAAGTGTCTCTTTCTTCTTTCTTGAAAAAAAACTTTTGAATCCCATCTATTTGGTTTTAAGCGAGATCGGATGCCGATACCGGGTCCGGTATCCGATCTTACTGTTCATTTTCCAAAATTAGCAATTTTTTATCGAATAAAAAAACGGTTTTTACGCATAATACCTCCTTTTTTCGGTATCCCGCCGTGGAATGCGTTATCACATTCCGATTCCTCCGCCTTTGCCGCCGATGTTCTTGCTGTCGTCATTATCAAGGTTCGCGTCTGTTTTCTTGACTTGCTCCTTAAGATGTCCAAAATTCCATGACAGTGATATTCCGACATTCCAGGAGCGATTTCTCCCCGTAGAGTTCATTGTCTGCGCTCCGGTGCTTGTGTGACTTTTCCATGTCGTGTATTTTGTCAGGAAGTTGCTGGCGTTGACTGCAAGTGTCAGGGCATTGTCTTTGAGGAAACTCTTGCTGATGCCGAGGCCGTAGTAGTACCATCCCGACCATGAACCCTGCAACTGGATATTGCCTGTCGACTGTCCGCCGTAGAGTGAATATTTAACATTCCACGGGCCTGTGTAGTTGTAATTCGCGCCGTAACCTCCGTTCCAGCCGTGATTGCTGAGATCACCCTTACCGGACTTTATGCTTGTGAAATTTACGTTTCCGTTCACCGACAGGGACATTCGTGAGTTGATGTTCCAGTTCAGGAAACCAGACAGTTCTCCGCGGCGGTTCTTGCCGAAGTTGCCATATGTGTCATACCATGTACCGTCTTCATAGTAATTGTAGCTTTCTATGGTATTGTTTGATTGGTTGTAACTGAGCGACACATTGCCTCCGACAACCTGACCGTAGTTCGAATATGTGAGAGATACACTGTTGTAACGCTCGCTTTCGAGATCGGGATTTCCGATTTTTGCAAATGTCTGGGCTATCTTGAAGGGTGTGGGATTCATCTGGCTTATGGATGGTCGGCTGATACGCATCTGGTAGGCAAGCCGCAGATTGGCGGCCGGACCGAACATGTAGGTAATGGCGGCGTTAGGCACTACATCGTCGAGATTGCGCCGGAAGTTTTCTGATTCTCCTGTCACGAAATCGAGACCCATGTACGTGTGCTCGTATCTTAGACCTCCTGTCAGTGCGATTTTGTCGAAACTGCCATTGTAGACGGCATAGGCGGCATATACATCCTGAATCTGGTTTGTTATACCGTTTTCGATAGTGGCCATTGTGCCGGCAGTCTCGCCTGTCATTCGGTTTGTGGTCGATGAATTACGGCGGAATATTCCTTTTACACCTGTTTCTATGGTCTGGTTGCCGCTTCCTATCGGATTGACATAGTCTGCCGTGACTGTGTGTTCGCGCTGGTATGTGTTCTGTCTGTTTGTTTCATGCGGATCAAGTCTGGAAGTACCGTATTCGGTGCTGTTGAGGTAGTCAAGGTCCCAGGGATTGCGTCCGTAGTTGAAACGGTAGGCAGTTGTCAGCGAATGTCCCGAATCGGAGAATAACCGACGGTAGCTTACATTTCCGCTTGCCCCCAGATTCTGCATCGAGCCTCTTATTTTCTGCAGCGTAGAGAGATGCAAGTCACCGGTGCGAGTGAAAGTCCAGGTGGTCATGTCAAGTCTGTTGACTCTGGCATCTATATCCGTTAGATTTGCGCCGACAGAAAACAGGTCTTTGTCAGTCGGTTCCCACGAGAGGTTAAAATTGGCTCCGATATAATTAAATGTAAAGCTCTGATCAAGATCAGATATCTGACGGTGCATCAGATCAGACTCGTTGTCGATGGTCTCGTTCCGGTTGAACTGGCTTTGTTTCTGCAGGGAGTTGTTGGCGTAGTTGATGCTTGCGTCTGCCGTTACTTTGTCATATTTTACCCTTCCATAGAGCGAGGCCCCGAGATCCTGCGATGAGAAAGAAACACTTGCGGATCCGGCGTAACCGTCTTTGCGTTGTTTTCTTTCCGTGACCAGATTGAGTATGCCGGCTGTCCCTTCAGCGTCATATTTCGCACCCGGTTCTGTTATCACTTCAATTTTGGAAACAGATTCCGAAGGCATGGCCTTGAGGACTTTCGATGCATTGGCCGTCAGCATCGGATCCTCTTTGCCGTTTACGTATATACGGAAGTTCTGGCTTCCCTTGATATAGATATTGTCCTGTCCGTCGACTGTGACCATCGGTACCTTCCTGAGCGCGTCAAGCACACTTTGGCCTTTGGACGTGTCATCCTGCTCAAGATCATATGTCAGTCTGGCACCGTCGGATTTTACAATCTCCTTTTTTGCGGTGATGACGAATTCATCAAGCTCATCATAGAGCGAGGAGATTGTGTCGGTAGCCTCCTGAATGGCTGTTTCCGTGTTTTCAATCGGTTCCTGAGCGGATGTGAAGAGGGCTCCTGCCGCTATGGAAGCAGCAGTTATATAGTGTTTTATGTCCATATCTTATGATTTGTGGGGCAGCTGTGACGTCCCGATTATTTCAATGCTTTCGACTCTTTTGAAGTTTCTGATTTCGCTATATAGTCGTTGAATATTCCGTTGAATTCCTCAGGAGATATGCGTAAGGCTATCAGGCGATCCATCAGATATTTTATTTCCTTTTCGAAAAAGATCTTGCGTCTCATGGCGAGTACTCGTTCTCTGGCATCTTCGGCATAAAAATATCCTATGCCGCGCTGGTTATATATGATCCCCTCCTGCTGAAGCCAGGTGTATGTACGCATAACCGTGTTGGCGTTCACACCGGTTTTCGATGCATAGTCTCTGACCGATGGGAGGCGCCGTCCGCCATGCAGTCCGGATCGTTCCACCTCATCCATTATCTGGTCGGCAAGCTGGAGATATATGGGTTTATTCTCATTAAAATCCATTTGTTTTTAAATTACGGTGCTGCGTTTGAATTTCCAGAATGCTCCATACATGATCGCCAGTGCGATTGCCGTGACTATGCCTATTATTGTCCAGAGTAAAGCCTCGCCGTCAACTACCTGTATGCGAATTCCGCTTTTTACGAATCCCATTGCGCAGAAGGACAACACAATCTGGATAAGAGCGAATATTCCCAGACTCTTAAGGAATGATTTACGTGGCCATGCCACTGATCCGAAGATAAATATTGACTCGTTGAAAAGGAACATGGCGATCAGCCCGCACACGGCAGCCGCATAATTTTCTGCAGTATGCTGGAAGGGGTTGGGAAGTGGTAGCCATGTGTCGTACGTAAATCCGATCGCGAGAATATCCGAATAGCCGAACACCAGATATCCGAGAGCCACGAGGATCAGCATGCCCGGGATCACTGCGATGAGACGCGGAAGGAATTTGTCGGATGCTGTGGCCGGTGACATGAAAAGTGCGGTGCGGCCTTCTTTGTTCACCATATCGAAAAACATTTTCGAGGCGACAAGCGCGCATGCGAGGCCGCTTAACAGTATGTAGAGTACGAAGTTATCGTTGCTTGGGAAAGCTCCCATAAATCCTCCCCACAATCCGAGTATGGCGCAGAAGCCAAGATAGCTGCCTGCCATGATAAGTAATGTTTTCTTTTGCTCGATAAGCAATTTTCTCACTGTCATCCCGAATCGTCCCTTTATGTTATTATTTTCCATATTTTTTAATTTTAATGATTTTGACCGGTTGCTTGATTATATTTATTCTTTTTCTGTCACTTTGAGTCCTTTGGATTTTATGTCTCCGATGCCGTTCTCGCTGAATCTCGCGGTTCTGCATTCTCCTTTAAGATCGATGTCGCCTGTTCCGTTGGTGGTTGCTTCCACAAAGTCTGATTTTATATTGATGATGTCGATATCTCCGGTCCCTGATGTTTCGAGATAGGCCGATGTGCAGTCGAGCCGTTTGATTTCGATATCGCCGGTTCCGCATGTTTCAACGCGGATGGTATTGCAGCTTGCCTTTTCACAGTCTATGTCTCCGGTTCCGTAAGTCATAAAAGTGATATCGTCGGTATTGATAGTCTTGATTATGAAGTCCCCTGTACCGTATGTCTCGAATCTTCTGACGTCGGGATATGATACTATAAGTTTTGAATCACTGAAATCTTTCAGCTTTATGTTGTCATCCTTTGCAGTCACTACCAGTACGCTGTCTTTTACATAGACCTCTATTTTACTCAATAGGTTTTCGGTAGCCTTGAGTGTAAGTTTTGCAGGCCCGGGAACATATTCCACATCGGTAATCGCCTCGGATTTGATCGCATTGAATCCTTCGGTTATACTTAGTTCTTTCGTGATGAAGTCGGAGCTGTCGTAGTATTTGTCTTTGTCAGTATGTATTTTCACGATCTTGCCGCAGGAGGTCATCAACAGGCACGCGAGTGCCGCACAGGCTGTATATTTGTAAAGTTTCATATGTATCGCTTTTATAGGTTCGTGATTTTTTTATCTCATTATTTTCTGTATCAGTTCAAAGAGTGTCTCAAGGTTTACTTCAGTCTCTTCCATCGGGTCTGTCAGAGGTTCGGCGATATTGAATCCGCCAGGAACATCCAGACTTATCAGTGCGTTGCCGGCTCGCTCTCGGTCGGTCGTGAAGCTGAACTTATATTTTTCTGCTATTTCGACAAGAGATGAATTGAGAAGCACTCCTTTTCTGTCGGTGATGATCACGTGGTCGAGAATTTTATCGACGTCATATACCTGATGGGTGGAGATAAGGATGCTTTTTTCATCGTCCATACACTCGGCTACGGCGCTTCTGAAACTGCGCTTCGCGCTTATGTCAAGGCCGTTGGTAGGTTCGTCGAGAATCAGAAGACTTGTATTGCAGGCCATGGCGAAACTGATGAAGGTTTTTTTCTTTTGTCCCATCGACAGTTTGCCGAGATGAAGGTCGGGTGTCAGTTCGAAGATGTCGAGATATCTCTCCATCTGTTTTTGATCGAATCTCGGGTAGAAGGGGGCGTTCACTTTTATATAGTCTTCCAGTGAGACATTAGGCAGGGAGAATTCTTCGGGTACAAGAAAAATGTTTTCAAGAAATCCCACCTTGCGTTCTATCGGATTATAACCTTCGAAACTGATTTTTCCTGCTTTGGGTCTCAGCAGACCGCATATAAGGTAGATAAGTGTTGTCTTGCCGGCACCGTTCTTTCCAAGAAGTCCGCAGACATTTCCTTTTTCAAGTTTCATCGAGAAATCGTCGATGAGGTTGGTTTTGCGTGAGTAGGAATAACTCAGATTTTCAATTGTCAGCATATGGTTTTGTTTTTTTAGTTTCTATTGTTTTAGTGTACTACTGTACTAAGACACCGCAAAATTAGAAATATATTTTTAATCTTCCAAATATTCGGAGTATTTTTTTGAAATTATTTTATTTCACTGAGTTATGGATTGTGGCAGAAGGTGTACTAATACACTAATACACCGTAAATTAAAAAAGAGAGCATTTTGAGCTCTCTTAAAAATTTCTATTGTTAAAAAATGTCAGAATCTGATCATACGGTTGATTTTGCGGAGTTTGGCAGAAAGCATTATTCTGTAAATGCCGAATGTGATCAGCGATATTCCTATATACAGCCATACGGCTATACCTCCGGCGATAGGGCCGGCGAGGAATATTATCGCGAATATGAGTGTGGCGAAAAGAAAGCCGAGCATCCAGACTACCCAGTCATTTGCATATGTCGAGAGCACGCATGCCTCGCAGATGGCATTGATGGTCACTACGACAAGATATATGCCGATCGTATAGATGAATGTGGTGACGAGAACGGCCTGCGGCATCATGAAGAGCCACACGCCTATAATGATTTCGAACAGTCCTAACGCCAGGCTCCAGCCCCAGTTGGAGTGAGGTGCCGTGTTTATGATACCGTAAATGATATTGAGTACTCCTGCCGCACAGATACAGCCGGCAAATACATAGGCGAGTACCGGCAAGGAACTTACAGGACTGCACAGACACCATATACCGATTGCCAGTGACAGGACTCCGGTTACGAGCGGAATCCACCAGAAACGTGTCAGTCCGCCATTAAACATGCGTTTTTCCATAATCTACTATTATTTATTAGGTTTGTTTTAAAGAGTGTACGCGAGACATATGGCAGTCTCCCGTCTGTCAACTTAATAATGTTTAAAAGCCATTAATAGTTCAAAAAAAGTCCGGAGAGATATCTGCGATATCCCTCCGGGCAATTATTGAATAATATTTGTATCGGTTAAAGATTATAGTGCGACCTTATTTCCGGCCACGATGTAAAGTCCGCGTGGCAGATCGACAGTGTTGACACCTACGTGCAGATCTACGTTGAATACGATTCCGTCGGCACGTACTATACCGATTCTGCACTCTGCAGGAGTCGTGACGATCAGACAATGGTCACGTACGCCGATCTGCATCTTGTCCATCACTGTAAAGTCAGCTTTTGTCGCCAAAAGACCTTTGGAACTATAGATACCGTTGTTCACAAATTCAAAATTGTTGGTCTGCGTCCCGTTGCCGTTGTTGAAAATAATCATAGGCTTGCCACCGCTGACAGTGCAGGTGAATTTGTAATAACCGGTCGCGGGGTCAAGGTTCATCTGCAGTCCGGGCCAGTTTCCTCCTGTATAGTTTACGTTGCTTTCCTCATTCCAAGCCCAGACATATACGGGATTCCAGTTTGAAGATGAATTGTCGAAATATGCTGTATACACGGTCTCGACAGGAGGTGTGACGGGGTCATCCGGAATTTCACCGGCTCCTTCGATTGTCTTCTGATAGCCGTCGACAGTATAATAGCCGCCGTTCACAAAACCCCATCNNCATCCGTCTTTTGATGTCTGGTTGTTGCCGCCGCTGCTGAAGATAACCTTTGCGGTTTCGGGAATCTTGCCTGTGCCTGTAAATGTCCATTTGTAGACATTGTTGCCAAGGTAGGTGAGGTTTTGGCCGGGCCATGAGCCACCGGTATAATTTGTCGATCCTGTCCAGATCCATGCTGAGACAGGATTCCAGGATTCATGCTCGAAGAATACCGCCTGTTCACCCTCGGCCATCGAAGGAGCGACAGGTTCGTCCGGTTCTACACGGTCTCCTCCTGGAGTTGTCCCCCCGCCGACATTGGGCTTCTCCGTCCATGTCTCGTCGGGCATTGTCTCGTCGGGCCATTCTGTCCAGGGCTGCTCGACGGATTCTGTCGCGTAGAGATATTTGCCGTCTTCTCCGATCTTGCCCGGTGCGGGTGTTTTTGCGGTGTCGAGAACATAGACGCGTATATTGCCTTTGCCTGAACATGCCACAGAGAGTGTTCCGTCCTTCACGTTCTGTTCGTCGCCTGTCACCACATCGACATAACGTCCGTTCAGAATGCCGGTGAACGTGGCGTCACCGCTGATTGTCACGAGAGCGTAGGAGTCTGTGTTGCTGTCAGTGTAACGACGCTTGAAGGCCATGCTGCCCGAGCATCCCTCGTTGCTGTACTGGCCTTTGCGCAGTGCGGGAACGGCGGCGCGGATCTTGTTTAGACGCTGTATATGGAGCGCGAGAGGATAAGAAAGGGTAGAGGCCATATTGCCGGTAGCACCGCTATATTCCGCAAAGTCCGTGACATTGACATCTCCTTCGATGTATCCGCCGAAGTATGCGCGGCCCGATTCCTTTAGTGCGATGACTGCGCCTTTGTCGATANNCTTTCTGGAATTCGACTTCCGAACCATAATAGATACAGGGGATTCCGCGGAAGGTGAACATGAGCGAGAGATTCTCGGCCCATGTGTCCTGTGTGCCTCTGAAACGATAGTTGCTGTCAGGAGCATAATCATGCGAGTCCACATATACTACATTATACGTGGCGTCGTTGTAGAGATTATCCTGACTGCGTACGCCGTATGCACCGTCTGCGGAGTTGAAATTCCAGTGCATTGCGAAGTCGATGACGTTCAGGCCGGAGAAGTCGGTATGGTCCGGTGTGTGGTAATTGTTGCCGTCAAGCCATGCGTTGTTGCTTTTGCGGAGTATGGCGTCGGCATGGCCCATGTCATCCTTGGCTGACTGCTGCACCGATTCCCAGTTGACATGGCCGCTGACAGTCTCGAAATCCTGTGAGCCTTCTTTCTCAGCGGGGATTGCCACTACCGAATCCCATGAATCGGGATTCATGTCCCATGGATAATCCTTGTTCTCTTTCCATGTATAGTAGCAGGGCGAACAGTTGTAGTTCTCACCTCGATAGATCACTTCCATCGAACGGGCGCAGACCTCACCGTACATGAAGAAGGGAGTGTTGCCGCGTTTCGCTTTCGCTTCGGGAGAATCTGCCGCTGCGAGAAATTGCGGAAGGAACATTTTGTTGAATGCAAGTCTGGGAATATGGCCTGCGGTATCGATGCGGAATCCGTCGACACCCATCTTGATGAATCTCGAATAGCAGTCTACAAGATAGTTTGTGACTGTCGGATGCTCAGTGTTGAGGTCAACGCAGTCTCCGGCGATCTGTCCCCACCAGCGCGACGGATCGTCCCAGTCGAACCATGCTTTGTGATGCCAGAAATTGTGGGTGTCGCGGTTGGTGAAGTCTGAGTTTTTCATCATTGCCAGACGTGTTCCATACTGGTCTGCCGGCTTCATCGAGGGATAATTTTCCGGCAGCTTGCCGCCTTCTGACTGCGGCACTACAAGCATCGATGCGTTGATGTCTCCGAGATTCTGAGAGTAATCTTTCTTGAACATCTTGCAGAGGTAGTTCTCTCCGAAATTACCGGTATGCTGGAGCACGATGTCCAGAATGAGTTTCATTCCGCGTTTGTGCACCTCGTCAATGAGGGTCTGGAACGCAACATCCGCACCTGCGTCATCTGCGTCCTTTGACACGTAGCGGTGATCGATCTTCGAGAAGTCCATGGCATGATAGCCGTGGTAGTCGAGACCTGAACCGTTTTCTACGATCGGGGTGATCCATACGGCGGTGAAGCCAAGAGCCTTGATATAGTCGAGTTTGTCGATAAGACCTTTGAAGTCTCCGCGCCACTCGGGATCATTGATGTTTTTCACTCCGTCCCAGCAGTAGGTGTTGTTGTTGGGATCTCCGTCATAGAATCTCGTGGTCATGGCGAAATAGATAGTCTCGTCGCGGAAGTCCGTACGGTCGCCGATGAACGTTGAAGCTTGTGAGGCAAAGGCTGAAGACGCCAGCATTGCCAGACAGAACGACTTGCTGAATAAATTCATGGTAGTCTCCTGATGTTAGATTATTATGATTAAAAGTTAAAAATTTCTAAGAGAATCTACGTGTTTGAACGCAAATTATATTTTTTTGTCGTTAAAGTGCAAAATTAGTGTATCTAATCCAAATTTCCAAATCAAATATATATTATAATTATAATCAAATCGCTTATAAAATGTGAACGGTCTAAAAATAGTGGTAAAACGCATAAAATACCAAATAGGAGAAATACAGGATTATTAGATTATTTTGCAGTTTTGAAATGCCGATATGAAATTAATTAAAAAAGGTGGCATGAAAATTTGGTAGGTTAAGAAAAAAGAACTAATTTTGTACCCGCTATCAAGAACGACCATTGGAAAGATGCCGGAGTGGTCGATCGGGGCGGTCTCGAAAACCGTTGTGCGTTTTACGTACCGGGGGTTCGAATCCCTCTCTTTCCGCAAATTAGCTTGATTACCAAGTATTTGCAAAATCTACACCCAATATTACACCCAGAAACGGCAGTAATATTGGGTGTTTTGTTGGCATCAAATGATACGATGTTCTGACAACTTAGTGGTGCCGGATTATTTAATGCCATTTAACATCACGTAATCCTCGTGAGACTTTGCTCGCCTCAAAAAATCATCGCTATGTTTGGATATATCAAATATTGTTTGTAATTTTGCGAACAACAAATAAAAATGATATGGCAAAATTAGAGATAACACCTGAACAGGAGCGTCTTGCGAGGTTTGCAAAAGCGATGGGGCATCCCACGCGGATAGCGATTCTCAATTTTCTCGCTCAGAGAAACGAATGTTTCTTTG
>DAAV01000034.1:12313-13127 GCA_001701295.1 Bacteroidales bacterium H10 | reverse complement strand
ACTCCTTCGAAGACCAAAGAGCCATAAAAGAAATCAACAAAAAGATCCATTTGAAAGAGAATCCATATCGGGCAATATCCAAAACCGGATTTCCTCACAATTTTAAAACAGATTCCAATCAGACCAAACTACAATCAAGAAATCAAGCTGTTTCAAGATTGAGAATAGAAGGTTTCAAACGTAGAATCATCATAATAAACCGTAATATGGGAAACTTTACGGGTATTTTGCCTTAATTTTTCTATTTGCATTTGTAATTCCGATATTTTATTTTTAGCTTCAAGCAACTGATTTTCCGCCTGTTGAAGTGCTTTTTGAGGGTCTGCCAACGCCTTGACGTTTTGAAAATTTACATTTACCGCACGATTCCCCGCAAATTTCCCATCCTTGAAGCCTGGACGCACGGAGTCGGAGGCTAAATTTGAGTCTTCGTCAGAAAAGGCAACACCAGATGCATAATCCAAATGTCCCTCTTCCGTAAAAACCGAGTCTGCTTGATCATAAACATCCTTTTCGTTTTCCGATGACATATCATCTCCACTATAAGATGCGCCGATATTATTTTCAGACGTCATGCTTCCCTCTCCAAATAAAAGCCACAAAACAGACAGGGCTGGGAATGCACGATGAATCTGGCCGATGATAACATCGCTTATTTTCTTATTTCGGCCACTCAAGATCTGAGAAAGACTGGGGCGGGGGATACCACATTTGTCAGCAAACTGCGAGTATGAAAGTTCCTCGGAATCTATGAACCCTTTTAGACGAATGGCCACATTATCATTATCCATAACGTAATAATTGCAATTTTATC
>DAAV01000034.1:10163-12304 GCA_001701295.1 Bacteroidales bacterium H10 | reverse complement strand
TATTATTTATAAAATAATTCGTTCAATAATGCAAATTGCATTCCTTATTCTCCAAAATATTCTCGATAAGCAACACCTTAATTTATTAAACAATACTCTAAGAAAACTATGTATATACTGAGAGTAGAGCATATTATCAATAATATTAACAATACGATGGAACACACCCTTCAAATTACCCCATATTTCACTACACATCTTTACAATCATGATATATATCGCTGATTATATGGTAGTTATAATCAATGTTACAGAATGTTAAATGACATTTTTCACGTTTGAAAACAGTTTTATTTTGTTTATTTACCAATATAAAACACCCTCTTTGGATTTGCAAATCATATGTAATCACAAACAAATACATCTATTTACAAAATATAACAATGTATTTGTAAACAACGAGCACCGTTTTGGTATTTGGTTTTGAAAATAGCCAATTATAGACTACTCCCCCATTAAAAACATGGTCCCAATATGACCAATTTTAAAATTCACGATAACGGTCTATCGAAAACTGATCCGGAGTGCCGAAAACACATATTATTATCAAATCTGAAATTTACATTGAGAATATAAAATTCCCTCCAACCGTGCATGACAGAAAATATAATCGATTCTCAGGCGGTTAAAATAAGGGATTAAATAAGCTAATCCGCAAGTTTTAGCGATGATTACATACAAATAAAAAGGTCGTCCATAAGACGACCTTTTAGCAAATTTTCATTAAAATATAGTACTTTTTCGGAGAAAGACTATCANNCTCACCGCATCGTATTTAAGCCGAAAAAATTATTCCTGAATAGATTTTCCACTTTCCGGAGGTGACGCTTAGTTTGAAGCGCGACTTCCGACACCCTCTTAATCCAACATCAGACAAATCGCACCGTTGATCGAGGGTATGCCGAAAGCTTCTGTTATCAGGTTATCGGTGTCGCGCCGACGGAAGAGGATCTCCCCTATATCACGTTTCGACATTACATGCGCCACTTGTGAATGAGAAAGATCATCGACTGCGAGTTTTTTAATTTTAAGTTTGCCCTCTCTGACGTCAATCTGCTCGAAAGTGTAGTTGTCGTCAGTTTTCGCGAGAATCGAATATTTCAGATCATGCCTACACTCGGCCTGAAATTTTAAAACCTCAGAAAAATCAAGAATTCTGGCCATTCCATAAACTTTTGCGTGCGCGGCAAGAGAATATACTCTTTCAGTTATAGAGATGGCACCGGCCTGCGGAGCATCCTTCATAAAGGATCCGTAGGTTCTCATCCACAATGCCGACCGGTCCATTTCAATTGAAGACACGTAATGCTGTATTGCCAGATCCGGATTAAGTCTCTTGACAGAATCGAGAACCTTATATTTACTTGCAAGATCCGTGCAGAAAAGTTTTATGATATTGACGGAATTGTCAGAATATGTAGTAAAGGCCGCTGCCGTAATCGTTCCTGACTGATTGCAGACGTAATGGATCTTTCCTTTATCAATAACATTCTCGCTTATCAGCAGACGTATATCCCGGTCTGAATGTATTATCTGAAGATCCTGCTGGCGGTCTTCTATCCCGCGTATCAGAGCGCGTATCCCCTCTCTGATTGATTCGGAATCCTCCGCCATATGATCAAAAACAGAAGTTTTGAGAGAGGAATAATAACGTCTTTTCAACTCGGCTACCTTCTCTTTCTGCTCAAGAAGTATGGATTCATATTCACGGTTGAAATCGTGTAAAGATGTATAATTATCAATTACACGATAGAAGGCATTCACGTATTCGCGGTCATGGTAATATTTGCGGAGACCATCGTCAGAAGGTATAAGAAAGGTAAATGCGAACCCTGCCTCACGAGCCTTTTCATTCACTCTCGCCAGCAGGCGCGTCATGATGCCTCTCGAACGATATTGTTGTCGGGTGGCAAGTCCACAAAGATACAGTGCGCGGATGCGTTTCTCGGCATTCCCGAACTCATAAGGGATGCCCACAAGTCCGGCCACTACCTCTCCTCCTGTCTCTTCATATTCCGAGAAGCGCGGATCATAATAATTATTAAAAACAAGAGAAATATAATCGTCATTATCATGGAAAGTATCCTTCCACAATTTCGATAGTTTATTCTTTAATTCATTAGAGTCCATCTTAGAGAATG
>DAAV01000034.1:8464-10102 GCA_001701295.1 Bacteroidales bacterium H10 | reverse complement strand
AGCCCGCTATGCTCCTTCTTCGGTCCGCGGTATTGTCTCGAAAAATCCTCTTTGTATTAATTTGATTTAAATTCAAACATTCTCTTACATTTTTTACTCTCCAAAATTACAAAAAAGAAATGAATACGCACGTATTCACTCCAATTAAACTGTCGGAAACCGGACAGTTTACCGGCATATACGCTTTATCAACACCTGAACCTATGCGCCACCCAAACGTTTAAATAAAAGTAAACGACAGCACGTGCCAGAAAAAGCACTTAGCGAGGCCACTGTCACAAACACGCGAAGGCCGCAGAAACTCCGGCTTGGCTGAGTCGGCGTAAACATGTGCGACTGTTGCGAAAATGACTTGCAAATGAAACTTATCTCAGCTATATCAATTACATTGATGGCAGTAAGCAGCCTTTTTGCTACAAAAGGTTATTACAGTCTGTCATTCAATAATCCCATAAGTACCCGCACAACAGCTCAAGAAGAGATATCGGATTTCGAGAAAGCGGTCCAGATAATCAAAAAATATGAAGGGCTTCACCAGCCGCAGCACTGGCCTCTGGTAGGATACGGGCACAAAATACTTCCAGGTGAAAAATTCAGCCGAACAAAAGCCATGAGCGAGGCGGACGCAGAGGCTCTTCTACGCAAGGACCTGCTTAAGAACTGTGCAGTGTTCCGCCAATTTGGCGCCGATTCCCTGCTTTTGGGAGTTCTGGCCTACAATATAGGGAGCGGGGCCACGTTACGTTCATCAGTAGTCAGCAAGCTTAAGGCCGGAAACCGGGATATATACAAGAATTATATTGCACATTCACGTTATCGTGGCAAAATACACAGTCAGATTCAGAAGCGTCGCATAGAAGAATTCGAGACCCTGTTTATCAAAGATCCGGCAAAATCAGGAAAACAGATCCCCTCCTTGCCCGGTCTTTCGGCTCCGGCTACAACTGCTCCTTCACCTCAGCATCTTCTGAGTCTTCAACAAAGAGAAAGACACGACAACAATCTATTATTTACCACTACAAACCCAATGATGGCATGTTTACCAAGATATCAGCAATATTCCTGGCTATAGTATCGGGCATCCCGATGATCGGCTGCGGCAAGCCGGCATCGACCGATTCTATGGTAGAAAAGGTCGAGAAAAGCGATTCTCTGCCCACGGAAGTCAAACTGCTCGTTCGCGCCATAGCGGATGATGACAGTGTCGGTTTTGCCAACATGGTCAGTTATCCGCTTCAAAGACCCTATCCTCTCCGCGACATAGACGGCGCGGATCAAATGAAATCATATTACAAAGAACTCGTCGATGATTCCCTACGCAACGTCATCACTCAGGCCGAACCCAAACGCTGGAGCAAATATGGCTGGAGAGGCTGGACACTTGACGACGGACGGTATATATGGGTGGATGAAGGTGTATATGACGTGCAATATCTTTCACAAAAAGAAATAAAAATGATCGACAGTCTCATTCGTGAGGAGATCCTGAGCATTGAGCCGAGTATCCGCGAAGGCTGGAAACCGATCCTCTGTCTCCACAATGACAGCAACGGAAACGTATATCGTGTGGATGGTCGGGCGAAAAAAAACAAAAACAAGGGCAAGCATTATCGTATGGCTGTCTATGGAGCAAACAGC
>DAAV01000034.1:0-8417 GCA_001701295.1 Bacteroidales bacterium H10 | reverse complement strand
TATTGTAAAACCTGGAGAAGAAATCCTCATAGAACCGGAATCTCCTGAAACAGGCACTCCCGTATTGATAGAGCACAACGATTCGGTCATTCCCCTTAAAAAAGCATACTGGCATGAACTGGTCAGATCCCATCAATAATCGTTCATATGCCAATCATAATAACTACCGGACCGGAATTCGAATTCGTANNATCGAAATTCCGGTCCGTTCTTATGGATAAGCAGTCTGGTAAGAGATAAAACATTATGATAATCCGATCATCTTGTCACCTCCTTTATCAGCGCCACTTTGTTTCTATATTCCGGAAATGTCACCGCGCCTCCGACAACACAGGATGTATTCCCAGTATAAAGTTCTTCAACCAAGACTCCATCATCAAACACTCCTTCCACACTGAGCGGTCTGTCATTATCGGGCACGAGGCGAATAAGGATCTTATCATCATCATTATATCTCACACAGGTATGAGTATCCAGTGTCTTTTGCCTTCCGACAGCTATCACAGGATTCGATCTGCGGATGCGCCCCAATTTCCGGAAATGAGAAAGAAGATCCTCATCGATATCATTCCAGTCCATATCCGAACGGAATGCCTGGTTACTGTCTACATTAAGCCGGGCATCGCTAAGCTTGCGTCCTGTCTCGTCGCCATAATATATCTGTGCCACACCCGGCGCAAGAAGCAATGTCGTCGCACAATCGGTCATGTTATCCATATCCGCGTCACGATGATAAGAATTATTCAGATAGCTGAAAGAATGCCATCCGGCATGCATGTGCAGACTGTCGGCATATGCCTGCCATGTATGGACTATTCCATCAAGATCGCCGCGTTTTGGAAAATAAAAATTGACCATACTTGAAAAACCGGCGTCGGCATAATCCGGTTTATAATCGATCGAGGCACCTTCGTAATCGCCTGTCATATAAAACCGGTCATTCCAGCGCGCCGCCGGATCGTCCGGGTGGGCCGCCCTCCATTTCACCAGAGCGGCATCACAGGCCTCCGAAAGTTCTTTCCAACGGTCAAGATGTACGTTCTCGACGATATCGCACCTGAAACCGTCAATACCGAACTCCTCCACCCATGATGATATCCACGATATGACATACTGCATCGGCGACCATTTACGGTCTTTTCGGAATTTACGCGCCGACGGATTAACCCATGCGTCACTGGCAGAGCCCTCGCCTTTCCATTTGCGCTTAAGAAAAGCAGGTATAGAAACCGGCGCGTCACTCTCATCCTTGAAATCAGGCATACCATAAAGAGTAGCCTCCAGAGGATCATTTTCATTCCAGTTCTCGTCGGGCATACGTATCCACCCTCGGTCATACCAACCTTTCCAACCGAGCCTACCGGCGAAGAAGTCATCGAAACTCCAGTCGCGACGATGCTGCGCGGCCTCCTCTGCAGTCAATCCGGTATCGGCAAAACCATACTGCACCGCATCGAGCAATGTCGGATAGCCACGATCATTAAGATTTGCACCGAGCNNCTGTGCATGAAGAGTGTCTACAAGTTCACGAAATTCCTCGACAGTGCCGTAATTACGATCGGTCTGCGTATAGTCAAGCGGATAATATCCATGATAGCCGTAATGCGGAAAGTCATTGACCGGACCACTACCCGACATCCAGCCATGAATCTGTTCATAGACATCGGTCATCCACACCACATCTACGCCAAGGTCCGTGAAATAACCCTCGCGGGCTTTCTGAAGCATTCCTTTGAAATCCCCACCATGAAATGTGGCCGCATTCAGGCGTTCCGAACCATAATCGACTATTCTGCCGTAATTGACATCATTGCTCGGGTCTCCGTTGCAGAAACGATCGGTTATAACGAAATAGACAGTCGCACCATTCCAGTCAAAGTGTGAAGACGCAGAAGTCTGCGCCATAGCCGCTGCACACGGCAAAAGCATTGAAGCTAAAAAAATATTTTTCATTGCATGAACTGTTTTTTTGCAAAATTACCATAAAGACAATGTTCACACAATACTGAAAAATAACCATCGACGGCATTTCGTCTCAGGCTTCGGTCCTTACATCCGGATCTGCAATGACTATAACAATTTCATTGCAGTAGCGGCAGTTATGGCCTCTATGCAATTGCCCACACTGAGCTTCTCGATTATATTCTGACGGTGGCGGTTGACCGTATGCATGCTTATGCCGAGCATACAAGCGATCTGCTTGCTCGGTTTCCCTTTCTGAATCAGGCGCAGAATCTCCTTCTCCCGTTCTGTCAATATATGGTTACGCTTCGAATCAAACGAAAGGGCGATGGTATCGCCTGTAGAATTGTCGATCAGACACGGAGATATGCCGCATTGTCCTGACCGCACCGGTGACAGACTGTAGCAACACAGGATCAGCCACATCTTTCCTGCAGGCGAAAGCCGGATAATCTGGGTTGTATTGTCAACGTATCTGTAATTACCGGTCCGGTCTTTCATCCTTATCGTACACGTAGCCTTTAAAGATGTTTTTCTCTCGACCGGCAATGCATCCGTTCTTTTAAAAAACTCATATTCGAGCATCCTCTTGTCAACAAGGTCTTCAGGATGGATGCGGTTGTACACCATATCCTCATCGCTTGAATCAATCTCGATGCATTGGCTTCTGTCAGCAATCCCCAATAAAACGCCCAGCTCGCCGGTGTACAAACAGCATTGATCGCAAGAAGCATCCGTCACGACCGAACATCCGGCGCTGACGTCGACAATGCCTGCGGCAAGCCTTCTGCATACGTCTACCTCGAACGATGGCAGAATCTCCTCACCAAGTCGCTGGGAAGCGTATATGCTGTCAAGTTCTTTCCTAAGAATATCCATAGGTACACATTTCAATTTATGGACTTAATCTGTTGGTTGAATTAATTGTCTACACGTTGCAAATTTAATCATTATATGAGAGGTTAACATAATATTTCCCATCATTAGTGTCCACTAAAAAATCACAAGAGTACTTTGAAATTATTGAAATTCAATTTGTTGTGAGAAAATTTGGAGTCAACGGATTTGAATTTATCTTTACGGTCAGAATCAGACCGTTATGAATAAAGACAAGTACGTTTTCGCCCAATTAGTCCAGTTCANNAGTTCATGGATCGCAATCACTTCAATTATCTCGTACGCAAGTATGATGGCGACAAGTATGTAAAAAGTTATACCTGTTGGAATCAACTACTTACATTGATATTCGGACAACTGTCAAACCGTGAGAGCCTGCGAGACCTCATAGTTGCCATGGAAGCCCATGCAGGAAAACTCTACCATCTCGGCATCGGCAAATCCGTGACGCGGAGCAATCTTAGCAAGGCTAACGAGCAACGCGATTACCGTATTTTCGAGGAGTTCGCTTTCTATATGATTGCTGAGGCCCGGAAGCGAAGGATTAAGAAAATCTTCGAGCTTGACGGTCATGTCTATGCGTTCGACTCTACCACCATCGACCTCTGCCTGTCGGTGTTCGAATGGGCTAAGTTCCGAAAGCATAAGGGCGGTATCAAGATGCACACGCTTTATGACATAGAGACTCAAGTCCCTGCCTTCGTGCATATTACTGAGACAAAAGTCCACGATTCAAAGGCGATGCCGGAGATTCCATATGAGAAGGGAGCGCACTATATCTTTGACCGTGGCTACAACGATTTCGACAATCTTTACACGATAAACCGTATCGAGGCGTTCTTTGTCGTCAGGGCGAAAACCAATGTCAGGTTCAAGCCTGAGACATGGAAACGAAGGCTTCCCGGAAACGTTGTCTCGGATGCTGTCGGATACTTTACGGTTTATAAAAGCGCGAAGGATTACCCGGAAAAGCTCCGCAAGCTTGTCTGCATCGATCCTGAAGACGGCACCAGATACATATTCCTGACCAACAATCTGACGGAATCTGCCGAGACCATCGCCGAGCTATACCGCAACCGATGGAGTGTGGAACTGTTCTTCAAATGGATCAAGCAGCACCTGCGCATCAAAAAGTTCTGGGGAACATCAGAGAATGCAGTCCGCATCCAAATCTATTGTGCTATAATTACTTATTGCCTTGTTGCAATCGTACAACACGATATGAAGCTGGAGCGGAGCATTTATGAAATACTCCAGATTCTTGGAATCTCGCTGACAGACAAGACTCATCTGAGAGACCTCTTCGACAAATCGAATTTCAAAAATGTCAATGTTCTCTATGGTTCAAGTGAACCGAATTTATTTAACTTTTAACCCCGTCCATTTTTAGTGGACAGTAGTGAGCCAAAATTTGTTTTAATCAAAAGAAAGCACTACTTTTGCAGTGTTGATTCCCGGTAGCCCCTGACTTGTCAAGCTATCGGGTTTAGTTTTTTATATCTACAAAGATAATCACTTTCATTGGATTGTGAAAATCTCCTTCAGCACAATGTTTGTGTCGGGTGCAGTGAAAAAACATATCCTGTCACAAAGCAGGCTGGTCCTGCGTTATAAGGTATATTCCACTTATATTCCACTATGAATATGAATAATCGAAATATAATATCGTTTTTTTACCTTACCATAGCCACAGCTGCAATGGCACAGACCGAGGCTACCGACAGTATCAAAGAGCGGGAACTTGACGAGATTGTAATCGAAGCCGCAAATCAACGGATAAATGCCGAAGTATCGACTTATATCCCTATGGCGCGCCAAAAGAACGCTGCACAAAACGCTGCCNNATGTCAATTCCCCAGATAAGCGTTGACCCGGTCAGTCAGGCGGTGCAGACTGCCCACGGACAGAATGTGTCAATCTTTATCGACTATCTTCCCGCCACAACCGAGGATCTGTCAGGAATGAAGACTCAGGACGTGAAAAAAGTCGAGTATTTCACGCACCCCTCCGATGCCCGTTTTCAAGGTGCGAAATACGTCATCAACTTTGTTATGCAGAAATATGAATGGGGCGGATATACGAAACTCACAGCCGACAAGTCATTCGGAGTCAACAGCACAGGAGGATCTGTCTACTCTAAAATGAAATATAAACGAATGACTTTTGACATATTTGCCGATGAAAACTATCTTACCAACCGCCATATCGGACAAAACTCCGTGGAGCATTTCAAGTTCATGGACCTATATGGCGACGGACCCCGGGATATAACCCGGACTTCTGAAACGAAGTCGAGTCTTTATCGCAACAACAGCAATGATATAAGCTTACGCGCATACTACAACACCGAAAAGTTTCAGTTTTCCAACCGCATAGCTTACAGCCTGGCAAACACGCCTCACAATGATATGCGTAACAGTCTGGAGTATTCTTCTGACCTTTTACCGGAATCGGAATCTTTCACTGACGCATCTTCAAGAGATTGGGCTTTGACTTATAACGGCAGCTATTTCTTTCTGCTTTCCAAATTGGCGGCTCTTAATCTGGACGCCAATTATACATACGGAAACAATAAATCCAACTCACATTATTACGTTCCCGATGATTTGTCAATCATCAACAACGCACAAGAGGACGTTCACAAATTCGATGTTTACCTTCATTTCAACTGGAATCCTGACAAGGCCAATCAGTTTTTTACGAACGTCGGTGTTCAGCACAGCTGGAACATCATTAATTACCTCGGCAATTCTCCGTCGAAACAGAATTACCATGTCGGGGTATATTTCCTGAGTCAAAATTACCAGCATATTTTCAATGAACACTGGAATGTGGGCGGCAGTCTGGGGTGGATATGGGAAACCAACAGAATATCCGGAGTAAAGGCAGATAATAATTTCCCTCAGACCAATATAAACGCCACTTGGTCGCCTAATGAAAAAAATCAGCTCTATCTCACGGCCAACTACGGCTCCATGTTCCCCGACGCATCTCAGAAAAGCCCGAATATGCTCCAGCAGGACGAACTTATGTGGTATAGAGGAACGCCGGAACTTAAAGATTATAAATACACCAATGCTTTGCTTTCATATACGTGGCTGCCAAACAATAAATGGCAGTTTTCGGCAGACGGCTATTTCGGTCTGATCAAGAACAGATGTGTTACCTTATATTCTCCCACGGGCCCCGACGGGACAATGTTGCGGCAATATTTCAATGGGGGAAATTATTACAGCGACTATATAGGAATAAGCGCCACCGGCAAATTTTTCGGAGGAAAACTGATTGCCAAACTACGGCCTCAATTCTGGATTCGCAAGACCACCGGTGACTACGCATGGAGCAACAACCAGCTGACCTGTACAGTTCAATTGACGTACTATCTGGGAAACTTCTATTTCTTCGGCTGGTATATGACTCCGAGCAAATATCAGCAGACTCACAGCGGAATAATCAGCCGCACACCCTCAAAATATCAAATCTCAGTCGGCTGGGGCAAAGGGGCATGGAATATAAGTGCATCTGCAAAGAATTTTGCCACTACTTCATGGAAGACTTATGAAGAAACGCTGACAAGTGATTATTACAGTTTTGATCGCACATCATTCGGCACCCTACATCACGCCCGATATAGCATTTCGGCNNTCGGATATGGTAAAAAGGTGCAGCGCAACAATGAGATTTCCGGTTCAGGAACAGCCGCCTCCGCAATTTTGAAATAAACGGCTGATCAGCCCATACAGAAGCGAACTCGGGACAATTGCACCGAAATTTCGGTTTGAGCTCTTTAAGTATTACCCGACGGGGTGCCCCTTTTATCCTTATAATAAAAGAGAGGTCGTGCAGCGGAATACACGACCTCTTTTTTCCCTTTTATAGTGTTGGCATTGAGCCTTAAGTCAATACCGGCACTTTTGATATTGCAAAGATACTTCTTTTTCCTGATATAACAAAATAATTCGCAAGTTGTTTCCAAATTATTTCCGATGAAGTTGACCTAACCCTCCTATATCGGAGAGAATCTGTCTTACTTTGGGATAGGCACCATATTTACTTATTAAGACATCTATTTCGTTTATCAGTTCTTTTGCTCTATTTTCTGATACTTGGCTCAACATATATATCACAACTCTTAACGCTCCATTAAGATTTTGATTCTCACCAATACCTTTCTTCATGGCAGGTCCTTTTCTAATTGATTTTTCCGGAGTAAAATCATATAGGACATTCGCATGTGCACAAGTATTCCTGAGATCCTTAATTAAGTTTAAGTAGTTTTCAAAGGTTGGCAGTTTTTTAATACCAAATTCGTTAGCTATACGCAACTTTACATTTTCGTCTTTAATGGATTTGTAAAGATGTACAACCTCTCCTAACGTCATAAATTCCAAAGTCTTCCATGCCGGTGCGAATTTGTCATTTATATGATGTCGGTGGTGTAATGCTATCAACGGCGTTTTTTCCAAGATTTGCCTATAAACCTTTCGTTCAAAAGAGCTAGCTTGTTGACTGCTTACTACATTGGTATCAACAAACCATGTCGGACTATTATCATATTGATTGGATACAATATAGGCAACCTTTGTTCTAAATGCTATCTCTATTCGGCTTAATGGGTTAAGCAGAATATTGCGCAAGTTAAAGTCAAAGTAGTATAATTTTACTGCATTATCAAAATCCGTTCCATCTGCAAACTCGTGTGTGCGGTGGTGCTTTTGAGGATAAGAAACCTCAAAGGGAAACCAATAGAACCCCATTCGGAAATATCCAACATCAAAAAGGATTTCCTTTGCTTTTTCCTCATTGGAGATTGTCATATTCCGACTACGCAATAGAGCTATTTGCTCGTCTAATGTTATTGCTTTTCTTCCCATAGTAACGGCAAAGTTATAAAATCTATCTGACTTTTCGTCTCTTTTACACTTCTTTTATACAGTGGTAATCTCGTGACAAATTTAGTTTTGCCATACCTAAAACCACATATCAAATCTCACTGAAAGGCGACCTCGGAGGCTACCACTTCGATCGCACTACATCGCCCAGAACGAGGTAATGATTGTAAAACCAATCTTTTTCAACCATGCACGATCTTTCACTTTAAGCGGAATCGCCAGCCCTTGTCCCGCGGCTTTATAACCTTCTACATCAATAAATATAAAACCTCCACCCCCTTTGCGACCTGCGATTTTATGCTTTATTCTTTGAGGTTTTACGACAATCTCATTTAACATAGTCACATCATCGGCAAGCATTATGGTATCAGGAACACCCGCAATGTCTCTCACAGCAAATGTCTGAGGGATATATCCCACAGATGAAATCCGTATGGAATCATTAATATATTCTGCAGGTATTTTCAACGAGAAATTACCCAGAGTATCGGTAACAGTACCGAGATTCCGGTTTATGACACCGACGCTTGCATATATCACAGGTTCTCCGGTGGATTCCGATATTACAGTTCGGGCAAAACCGATCCCTGTCCCGAGAGAAAACAATAAACAGCAAGTCAATTCAGATAATAAACATCTCATATAATTTAAGTTTCGCAAGTATGT
>DAAV01000135.1 GCA_001701295.1 Bacteroidales bacterium H10 | reverse complement strand
TTGCCCACATAGAAGGGGAATCCCGCGCCGGTTACCTTAACGCCCAGCTCGAAGTCGATTATGTTGTATTTCCGTGCGAGATCCCAGTGGGGGAGAGCGTCTTCCGGCAGATCCGGCATCGGACCTCCGGTCTTCTCTACCACATTGTCTTCTGCGCTGCGGCCCTCGGGCACAGCCTCGCATGGAAGATTGGGGACAGAGAGAAGAAGATTGCGGATCTCGTTCTCGCACTCTGCCAGACGGTCCTGAAGGGTCTTGGTATCACCCTTTATCTCCGATACACGGGCTTTGGCCTGTTCAGCTTCCTCACGCTTTCCTTCTTTCATGAGCGCGCCGATCGACGAGGCGAGTTTCTTGAGCTCGGATGCGTCAGAATCGGTTTTCTGCTGCAGACGTCTGCGTTCGGCGTCAATGTCAAGTACCTTGTTGATAACTTCCTTGCCGTCGAACCCTTTCACGGCAAGACGTCTGATCACGTATTCAGGATCAGCTTTTATAGTCTGGAGCGTAAGCATTTTCTTATGTCTATATGGAGATTACTGGTTGAGGAGTTTTTTTACGGCTTCGGAAATCGCGCGGCCTTCAGCGCGTCCAGCGAGTCTTTTGGAGGCGACTCCCATCACTTTGCCCATTTCGCGGGGTCCGGTGGCGCCGGTTTCGGCTATGATGGCTTTCAGCTCATTGTCGAGTTCCTCGGCAGAAAGCTGCTTGGGTAGATATTCCTCCAGCACGGCAGCCTCGGCAAGCTCGTTGTCGGCGAGTTCCTGACGGCTGTTCTCCTGATATATTTTCGCGCTTTCCTTGCGCTGCTTGACCATCTTTACGATGATCTTTGTGGCGTTCTCGTCGGAGAGCTCGCCATTGGCGCCTTTTGCGGTCTTAGCCTCAAGAAATTCCTTTTTCGCGCCTCTGAGTGCTTCGAGGCGTACCTTATCGCGAGCCAGCATCGCTTTTTTGATGTCCTCGCTCACCTTGTCGAAAAGATTCATATAGCGTTAAAATTTTATCGTTTGAAAAGGAGGAATGGTACACCATTATGATGTGTCTAATGTTCCATGTTCCTATTAACTTGCAAAGTTACTAAAAAAAATGAAAATATGTGGAAATATGTTTGAAAAACCGCTATTCAGTTATTTTGCGAGGAAGAGGAAGATGGCGGGGAGATTGTTGAAGATGTGGAGAGCGACGCCCCACCAGAAACCGAGGTTGATACGGTAGTATGTTATTGCGCATCCCGCAAGAAACGGCACGTTTATGACACACAGCATATATGGCAGGAGCTCGAGGCTGTAGTCGCTGAACGCTATCAGGTGTATAAGTCCGAAAGCTATGGCTGTCAGCCAGATCATCGGACGATAATAGATCTTCTTCTGTTCTGCCCAGAATGAATCTGACGTGAGGCAATATATCAGACAGAACACAGCTATTATCCCTACGGCGTAGATTGTTCCCGTCGCGAAAGTAATAGAACCGAGTTTTTGCCATAATATATATGCGGGAATCGAGGCCGATGCGAGGGCGATCTGCCATTTCCTGAAAGAGAGCCCGAGGCGGAATATGCATTCCTCAAGAATAGGAGCCGCAAGGAAGATGGTAAAAAAGACATAAGTCGCGGAGCCAAGCGTCCTGGCAGTCTCCGGATTTCCTGTGAATTTGGTGAGCGTTTCCGGATTTATGCCATATGCGTTGTAGACGNNCTGAGGAGTATGAAAGCTATTATTCTTGAGACAAGCCAGAAGAGCAAGCCGTATCCGATTATCCATTTTCTGGAACGTGTCCGCCAGTCATCAGTCCGTGAAAGTATAAATTTCATAATGGGTAATTATTAAAAATGAAACGATATATGTACTTTTATAAAGACATTGGGTTAGTTTCTGCAAAAATAGTTAAAATTGTTGAATGCCAAACTATTTTTAAATAGCTTCTATCTCCGGTCATATATAAAAAGCATAGTGTTCTGCAGATCCAGAAACACTATGCTTGAAGTTATTTGGTAGTCGGATGTCAGAAGTCTATTATCTTATCAGCTTGAAAGTCCTGTTGGCGGCGCGGACCATATACACTCCGCCGGCGAGACCGGTCAGATCAATGCCGTTTGTGCCGCTGAGCACTCGGCAACCATCGGTAGAATAAATATCCACCCGGACATTATCTGCGATCCCGGTGATGGTCAGAAGACCGTTTCTGACAATCATAGTCATCTTGTTGTCGGCAGTTATGTTGCCGATGCCGGAAGCTCCGGCCTGTTTTACGCGGATACGTACTTCATTGCCTCCGTTGCAGAGAACTACGGTTTTCGCACGGTCTGTTTCGGAAGGCTCAGCCGAGAATGTAAGTGCATTGGGAGTCTGGGACGTTACACCTCCTGAGATTTTAATCCAGTCGTAAACAACGCCTTCGAGACGGATCGGGATAATGTCGTCTCCGTCAATTATCCACCAGTTGTCGGGAGTATTTGAAGCATTGAATTTAACCTCATGCCAATTGGTTTCTGCATCCAGCTCTATGATTTCTTCTTCGGTCTGGAGGAAGTGGAATGCTCCGTCAAGACTGAGGATCAGAGCCGATGAATAATCCTCAAGAGCATCTGCTGCTGAATAGAGCGTCGACTTGCCTTGAATGTCATACATCATATATGCGTAATTGTTGGCAGGATCATTTGACTGCGACTGTGCACATGCGGCGAATTCCCGTACTTTGGGATTGTCGGCATAACCGCTGATCATCATCAGGGTGTGGCCCGTCATGATGTAAGGCTTCTCAAGATGGAATACGGCATTGTAGAAACCGAATCCGCTGATTTCCGATCCAAGCAGAGTGCTGGTCGCTGCCGGCGTATCGCTGACCTGTCCGTATTGGTCGATCTCGAAGATCTCAAGTGTGAATTCGGCATCGTCATCGGCATCATATTCCCCGAGAGTCAGAATAACCTCGTTGACAAGGAATGGGGCCGCGGGGGCATAGAAAAGGTTACCGAATTTTGTCTGCGTGATGTTGTTGCCCCAGGCTCCTTCCGATGCAGTTCCATACACATAGTCTCCGGGTGCAAGATAAGGCGTGACAAGATGTTTGTGCTGATAGTCGTAATTGCCTACATATACAGGTTCGTCGGCAGCAATATTGGGGATTGAGCCTCCGAAATAGATACCTCCCTTTTCGGCATCCTTGCCATCAAAGGAATATGTGTCCGAGCTGTTGGCGTTTGATGCTGTGAGTTGCGGCCATGCCACAGGCTTTCCGTTGCTGTAGGGATAGTTTAAGATGTGGGTGTTGCCGTCGAATGTGTCAAGAGTCTCTCCTTCGCTGTCGAAGAAGGTCCACGAGTTTGACGATGTATAGGCGTTGGATGCCGCATTCCATTCGATATCGGCATAGGCTGGCATAAGGCCGTAAGATTCGGTGTATACGTGCAGGGCTTTGCTTAATCCGGCAAGGAAAGATCCTGTCGGTAGATTGTAAAAGGCTTCGGCCTGCGGAGCCGCTACGGTTATGGCGTCCACAGCCATTGAATTTCCTGCGAAACCGCCGTTGCTCGAATTGGTATAACGGAATGCAAGTTTTATCGTTTTGCCATAATAGTCTGCCAGACTGGCGCTGTAAGAATTATATTTCAATTCGGCCATCATGTCATACATCTGCGCATCTGTCAGGCCGGAGCATACATCCTTGCTCGCTTTCCAGAGAGAAATCCAGTTTTCACCGTTATCCTCGCTTACGAGTACTTCAAGGTCACACTCGATGGTATTTCTGTCATATTCCTCTTCATACCAGTCGTAGGCGAAGATGCTTCCGCAATCCATCTCGGCGAGAAAGAAGAGATCGTGGTTCTGCTGTACGGTGAATGCGGGGCTTATCAGCCATTCATCCTGCGGGGCTGCGGAGCCGGCTACTTCCTCTCCTTCCGAATTTTTGTAACTCCAGTTGTATGTGAAGTGAATCCAGCATTCCTTGATGCCATCGGATGTTATGTCAGTCCAGTATCCGTCGCCGGTGTCTTGCGCGGCCCAAGAATTGTTTATATAGTGCTGGCACATTTCGGGAGTCGGAGTATTCTCGGGGGTGTTTATTTCAGTCCAGCCGTCGGGGAGCCAGTCGAGTTCATCCTGATGGCTTTCGAAGTCCTCGAAAAATGAAGCGTTTTCCGGAGCGCGTAATGGCTTTTTGATGATTTGCGGGTCTGTGGATACCTTCCCGTTACGGACAAGATCACAGAAGACACGACCTTTGGCGTCTCTTACAACACGTTTTTTCACACCATCTGCCACTTCTTTCTCCGCAAGTACTGTCCTGGCAGATGAGAAAGTTTTGAATACTTCGCTTTTAGTTGCAGGGGAAGATGTGTCTCTCACGATCATATTGTCAGCGAGAACTGTCGATGCTGTTGCGGCTATGGCGGCAGCAATTGTGATTTTGTAGAAATTCGTCATACTGTTGTGGTATTATGGGTGTTTTATAATACGGTGATGTATTTTATGGTTGTGTGCTGACAAAGATAAGGAAAATTGTGGGATAATACAAGCGTTTTGTTTATTATTTTAAATATTGGTTAAATGTTTGTAATATATTTGGCAAATAAAGAGGCTAAATGCAATATGCCCGGAGGCATGGCGCTGAATTTTCAGTCATGTCTCCGGGCATATTGTTTCCCGGTAAATATAAAGTGTTTCTTAGAAATAATTGGATGCGATTGCTTCGATTGCGGTTGTGTCCGGTATGGTATGGTCCGGTCCGCTTGCTGCAAGCAACCGCTTGACAGCATAATAGTCGGGATTGCGTGTCACCTGATAGTCCATCGTTTCCTGGTTGGCCATTCCATGAGCCGCGGCGGCGTTCTCGATCGCTTCGTCGGAATCCTCGACTGCATCGCTCCGTTCGCTTCCGTTTACCAGAGCCACATCGAGTGTGGCGGGAATGACTTTCAGTTGCGGATCAGAGTCGAATCTGTCGAAGTTCTCTATATATGTATTCACCTCGCCGGTGAGCTTTTCTATAAATTCATCACGTGTCATAATATTTGTTTTAAAGGTGTGAGTAGCTAAGTAATGCTAAGTAATTTTTTAACAAATACTACTGCAGGATGGTTGGGGATGGTGGTAAAGTCTGTTGCCCGATAAACAGTGTCGTTTACCATCGGTATTTTATGCGGATTAAACAAATTGATCCTGTTTTTGTCATTTTTTTATAATTGAAATAGTACGTCTTTCCGCTTTATGCGTATAAATTTTTGCTGATGAGAAGTTCTTCCTTATTGCTATTGACCGCGATCACAGGTATCGGAGCCATGGCCGGAATGTCGGCGTTGGCCGTTACAATAAAAGGTAATGTCCTGGATTCAGATGGAGGAGGTTTGCCTGGCGTGGCCGTGCAACTGGTTTCCATCGCTGATTCCACACGGGTGGGGTATGTCATGACCGATGCCGACGGTTCCTTTAAGCTTGAAAATCTTAAAGCGGCCGATTATAATCTGCTGTTGACCATGACCGGCATGGACGATATCAGCAAGGTTGTCAATATCGCGGACTCGGCTGAGACAAAAGATCTCGGAAATATGACTATGACGGAGAATTCCGTCATGCTCGGAGAGGCGGTTGTGACCGCAGTGCGTGCGGCGGTTGTGGCCAAGCAGGATACCCTTGAGTTCAATGCCGGTTCTTTCCACACGAATCCCACAGCTTCGGTCGAGGATCTTCTCAAGAAGCTGCCTGGAGTGGAGGTGGGTTCCGACGGTTCCATTACGTCGGGCGGCAAGACAGTCACGAAGATACTGGTCGACGGCAAGGAGTTTTTTGCCGATGATCTCAAAATGGCATCCAAGAACCTGCCTTCCAATATGGTCGAGAAAGTGCAGGTGGTGGAGCGTAAGAGCGAGACCGCGCGTCTGACCGGCGTGGATGACGGCGAAGACGAGACTGTCATCAATCTGACGGTGAAGAAAGATATGAACAACGGCTGGTTTGGCAATATATCGGCGGGATATGGCACGGACGACCGCTATCAGGGCAGTTTCAATATCAACTGGTTCAAGAACGGTAATCAGGTGTCGATTGTCGGAGGCGGCAACAACATCAACGAGATGGGCTTCACGGATCAGGGACGGGGCAGATTCCGTGACTTCGGCGGCAATAACGGAATCAACTCCACGCAGCAGCTGGGCATAAACTTCAATGTCGGCAACGAAGATAAATTCAGGATAGGCGGCAATGTGCTCTATACGCATTCGGATCGTGATTCGCGTAGCCGGTTCGACACGCAGTATCTTTTCCCGGATTCTATCAGCTATCTCCGCGGAGGATCGAAAACCAGAGACCGAGGACACAGCATCCGCGCTCAATTCCGCATGCAGTGGAACATAACCGAATCGGATGTATTGGATTTCCGTCCCGACTTCTCCCTGAATCTGCGGCGTTCGGAGTTGCAGGATTCTTCCATATTGCGTGCGAGTATGGCCGATGCCGACAAGGTGAACAGCAGTTATGCGTTGCGCGGCAACCGAGGCAAGGATTACAATGCGAGCGGACGACTGATCTATACACATAAATTTCTGTCACGCCCCGGACGTTCATTCTCGGCCCAGTTCAACTATACTTTCTCCAATACCAGAGAACGTACCACTACATGGAACGACATAGAGTATTATCTCCGTCAGGACGACAGCGAGCGGTTGTTCCAGTATCTTGATTCGAAACAGTGGAGCAACAGCATTGAAGGTCGTCTGACATGGACCGAGCCACTCGGCGATCCTTCGCGGGGAAACTACCTTGAGGTGGCCTACAAGGCGTCTCTGCGTTTCAACAACGCTGACAAACTGACCTATGATGTGCCTCTTTCCGATGAGCTTGATCCCTTTCTGACGGGACTCCCCGATTACAAGTCCGTGCCGGAAGGTTCAGAACTTTCCTATGATCTTTCCAACCGGTTCCGTAACCGGTTCTCGACACAGGAGCTTCAGGTCGGTTACAAGAAGACGACCAGTCTTTATAATCTCAATGCCGGCATAACTTTCTCTCCTTCGAGTTCGGGCAGCGAGGATCTTATAAATCCGGACCGGAACATAGACACGCGATGGGTATTCAACTTCGCTCCTTATCTGCGTTTCCGTTATAAATTCTCAAAAACCTCGAGTCTTTCCGCCAACTACCGCGCACGTACGTCGCAGCCGACGCTGACGCAGCTGCAGCCGGTGGCCGACGTCTCGGATCCCTTGAATATCAAGGTCGGTAATCCCGACCTTAAACCGACATTTACCCAGAACATCGGAGTGCATTTCAACAATTACAATACCGAGACCCAGCAATCGATGTTTGCTGTGGCTAATGCGAGTTTCGCGCTCAACAATATCGTTTCGCGTACTCTTACCGATCCAGAGACCGGTGTCAGAACCACTACCTATGCCAATGCCAACGGCAACTGGAACGTATTCGGGATGTTTATGCTCAATCAGCCGTTGCGAAACCGTAAATGGCGTGTGATGGCACGGTTCAACGGCCGCTATGCCTCGAATGCGGGCTATATCGACGGCCAGTTCAACCGCAGCGGCAATCTTGTACTGTCGCCTACAGCCGGCATGACATTTTCTTCAGACATATTTCAGATGACGGTCAATCCGACCTATTCCTTCCAGATGGCTACAAGCACGTTGCAGCTACAGGGGAACAGATATACGCATTCATACGGCTTTGACGCCGATGCGTCTCTTTATCTGCCTTTCGGTCTGGAGGTATCGACTGATCTTTCGTTTGCGAAGTCCACGGGATATTCGCAGGGATTCGACAATACCCAGTGGCTCTGGAACGCACAGCTCTCATATTCGGTTCTTAAAGACAAGTCGCTGACGTTGTCGGTGCGTGCATACGACCTGCTGGGCCAGAAGAAGAACGTAAGCCGTTCGGTAAGCGCGAATATGATCACCGATAACGAGTATAATGATCTGAGCCGATATGTAATGTTCGGGGTGATATGGAAATTCAATACCCTGACCAAAAAAGTCGCGGCCAATATGCCGTCCGATCTTCCGCCTGCCGCAGGTCCCGGTATGCGCCGTCCCCGCGGCAGAACGCCCATGGGACCGCCTCCCGGTCGTAATATTTTTTAATTTAGCGGTCTTATTATGAACAATCCGTTTGTCTATACACCCGATACCGAATGTGAGGAGGCTTTCCG
>DAAV01000094.1:4703-7163 GCA_001701295.1 Bacteroidales bacterium H10 | reverse complement strand
ATTAAGAGCGGCGGAAGAGGCGGAGGAATTCGCCGATCCAGAGCACGAGGGAGGGGGAGGCTATTATTATCAGCCAGTCTGTGAACTTGAGCGGAACCACGGTAAAGAATTCGCCGCCGAGACTCACGATGGCTATCTGACCGACAAGTATGAGCAGTGCTATCGAGAGAAATCCTTTGCATCCTTTGAAGTGGAAGGCGGAACGGCCTGTCGCGAACGCACGGGCATTGAACATGTTCCAGAACTGCAGGAAGACAAATATGGTGAAGAAAAGCGACAACTCGTAGGGCGACATGTTGTGGCCCGATACCCAGGGGAGACGCCCGATCTGCGTCAGGCTTGTGACATCTGTATGTTGCATGTAATACAGCAATCCGATGAGTATTGCAAAGAAGGCTACGCCGACACCGATGATAGAGCGCCACATGGGATGATTGATGATGAAATCACGCTGGTCGCGCGGCTTGTCACGCATCACCGAGCGAGTGGGAGGCAGCGATGCAAGCGCCATGGCCGCAAACGTGTCCATGATCAGGTTGACCCACAGCATCTGCGTTACGGTCAGGGGAGACTGCATGCCCATGAAGGCACCTGCGAGCACGATAAGACAAGCCGCCACGTTGACGGTCATCTGGAAGAGGATGAAGCGACGGATATTCTGATAGAGCGAACGCCCCCACATCACGGCGCGGCCGATCGAAGAGAAAGAATTGTCGACTATGGTTATATCGGAGGCCTCCTTTGCCACGGATGTGCCGTCTCCCATCGAAAGTCCGACCTGCGCGGCTTTTAACGCAGGCGCGTCGTTGGTGCCGTCGCCGGTCACGGCCACTACCTCTCCGCGTTTCTGGAGCGCCTCGACGAGTCGCTTTTTGTCCATAGGGCGTGCTCGGGCTATTATCTTGAGGTCGCCGACGCGGTCGAGCAATGCGGAGTCGGAGAGTTCGGCGAATTCCACGCCGGTGATGATGTTGCGGTCCGTGTCGCGGCTGTCGTCCCACAGACCGATCTGGCGTCCTATCTCCTTGGCTGTTCCGGGAGTGTCGCCGGTCACTATCTTCACCTTTATTCCGGCGTCGAGAACCTCACTGACAGCGTCGGGAACTTCAGCGCGGACCGGATCCGAAATTGCCACGATGCCGATGAAACGCAGGCCTGTGGCAGTCACCTTGCCGTCGGATATAGTTGCGTCGCCCGGCTGGAGTTCCTGATATGCGAAACCGAGTGTGCGCATGGCCTGATTCTGATATTCCAGCAGTTGCGCGTCTATCTCGGCCTTTGTCACACCCGAAGTGTCGGTACACATGCCGAATACTATTTCCGGTGCGCCTTTCACATAAAGAACATCCTTGCCCGATGCGGAACGCACGACTGTGGCCATGTATTTCCGTTCGGTCGTGAAAGGCAGTTCCTCAAGCCGTGTCGCTCCGGCGCGCAGGGTCTCGTAGTTCTCTCCCTGACTGCGGAGCCACAGCAGCAATGCGCCTTCCGTAGGATTTCCGAGTACGGAAGGTTTCTCGCCCGACAGATCGAGCTGTGCCGTCGAATTTACGGCTATGCCTTCGTCAATATAGAGAGATTCGGAGGAGGGCACGAAGAAGTTGGTGCGGAACACCTGCATCTGGTTCTGAGTAAGAGTGCCTGTTTTGTCGGTGCATATTACCGTGGTGGCGCCCATGGTCTCGCAAGCGTGCATCTTTCGCACGAGATTGTTGGTTTTGAGCATGCGTCGCATGGAGTAGGCCAGAGAGAGAGTCACAGCCATCGGCAGTCCCTCAGGCACGGATACGACAACCAGCGTGACGGCTATCATGACCGACTGGAGGAAATAAGCCATAAAACCGAGCCACTCGAAATCCATGTTGATGAAATAGAGTGCTATACGTCCGGCAATGATGAGTATGCCTATCACGTAGGAGAATTTCGAGATAAGAGCTCCAAGGCGTTCGAGCTGCTGGTCGAGCGGCGTCTTCAGCCCGTCATCTATCTGGGCGGCTTCGAAGACCTTGCCGTTTTCCGTGGCGTCGCCGACTTTAAGGACGTGCATCACGCCGTGGCCTTCCATCACCTTTGTCCCGCGCATGGCGTGGTCGGAGGGGAATGTGGCTTCCGGATCGAACTGGGTCCGGTCGGTGGTCTTATGGCATATCGGTTCGCCTGTCAGTGTGGATTCGTCGATGTTGAGCGAGACTGCCTCGAGCAATTCTCCGTCAGCAGGTATTTCCTCGCCTGTGTTGAGAATGACGATATCTCCGACCACGACATCCTTTCGGGCGACAGTCGTGGCGTGTCCGTCGCGTATGACCTGCACCGGTTCCTCGTCATTGACCTGATTGAGGAGCGCGAACTCCTTGTCGGCCTTTCGTTCGAAGTAGAATGCCATGCCGGTAGCCAGCAGAATTGCAATGAATATGCCGGCAGGTTCGAAAAATACGTCTGCCGCCTGATGCAGTCCCCAGT
>DAAV01000094.1:0-4683 GCA_001701295.1 Bacteroidales bacterium H10 | reverse complement strand
CGATAAGCGGATCCCTGAACTTGGCAAGGAACTGTTTCCATAACGGTTCCTTGGCGGGGGGTGTCAGGATATTTACGCCGTTAAGGCGTCGGCTTTCTTCGACCTGCGCTGATGTCAGGCCGGAATATCGGTTTGTCTGCGACATAATAACTTTATCTGAATATTCTGCAAAGTTAACTCTAAATATTCAGATAAACGCCTGAATCCGCAAAAATTCATAAAATTGTAACAAAAATACCCATCTATTTTATGAGCCAGTTGTCAAGAGTCCGCTTTGACGTTGAGAAATTTGCTCCGATCATGATGACATGTCGGTTGTCGGACTTGAATTTTGTCGCATATCCTCGCTCTATGATCTGATTCAAAGCGGCTACCGGTGTGGAGTTTATTTTGAATTCCATTATGTATACGTATTCAGGCACTTCGACCAATAAATCTATTCTGCCGACAGCTGTCCGGTATTCAGTATGCGTAGTGAAACCAAGTAAGGTGCATACAAGATACATTACATTGTGATAATGTAATTCGAGGTTGTCAAGAGTTATATTTTCGTAAGAAAGCCCTGCAAAAAGACTTTGTATGCGGATCATGAAACTTTCCGCATCGCCTGACATAAGATCTTTTCGCATACGTGATATCGCAAACGCGCTTTCATTCGAATCTATCTTTGCATAGCGAGGCAGGAGATAACTTAGAAAACTCTTTTCGACTTCCCGGTTGGGATATCCAAGTGTGAAAAGCTCTTCTTCAGCATCATATTTTTTAATGGTAAGATATCCGCTTTGATAGAAAAAGCCTATAGGATTCTCAAATGCCTTGTCAATTCCTCCCAAAGTTTCGGCAGATGCTTCGACAGAAGAAAAATCGTTGAGGTTAAACTCATTTTTAAGCAGGAGCCTTGCCAGAAAATATGGCGTCCCGGTCGAAAACCAATAAGTGCCTATATTTCCGCTTGCAAATGCATTCAGGAGGCTGAACGGGTTGTAGATGTCGGGAGAGATCGCAGAGAAATGATAACCGTCGTAATTTTCCTTGAGTCTGGCGGCGATGGTGTCGTCCGATACGTGGTGCAAAGATGCCAGTTCCCGTATGCTTTGAGAGAAGTGGGAATATAATTCTCTTTCCGTTATGCCGCAGATTGAGGCGAAGCGGGCTTCAAGTGAAATGTCACGTAAGTTGTTGAGTCCGCTGAAGACGCTTAAGGCTCCGAATTTGGTGACACCGGTAAGCATGGCGAATTCAATGAAAGGATCCATAACTTTCAATACAGAATAGAATGCGCTTAGCTCGTTGCGGAAGGCTGTCTGGAGTGAGGTGTCGAACATGCTTTCAAGGAGGGGCTTGTCGTATTCATCGATCAGGATCACCACCTTACGCGATGATTTATCGGCGGCGGTACGTATGATTTTCATAAAGCGGGTGGTCAGATCGGGGGCAATTTCCGTAATGCCCCATTCTTCCTCCATATGCTTGAGATATTCATCCAGGAGACGGGCAATGCTGTCATTGGATTCATATTTTTGTGGACTGAGGTCGAAATGCAGGACGGGACGCGGTGTCCAGTCCAGATCCATATTCTCTATTGCAAGTCCTTTGAACAGATCCTTTTTCCCTCTGTAGAAAGCTTCGATTGTCGACATAAGCAGACTTTTTCCGAAACGTCGGGGGCGAGTCAGAAAATAGTAGCCGCCATTGCCTACGAGATTGGCGACAAGGTCGGTCTTGTCTACATATAAATAGTTTTCTTCGCGTATTTTAGCGAATGTCTGTATGCCGATTGGATATTTCAAGCCTTTCATCCTGCAAATATAAGTTTTTTATCCGACAGGTCAAAAAGATTATCTGCTCTTCCTGTTGCAGGATCACCGGATTTCGTAAGAATCTATGGTGTGGGTCGATTGGGCGAAGCCTATGCCTATAGTGAACAGTTTACGTGCATCCTGATTAAAGGGCAATTCATATCTACGCTCTTTGATTTGGCTCATGGCATCGTCTGCATTGCCGTTGATCTTCAATTCAATTATATAAATATATTTTTCTGTTTTTATCACCAGATCTATCGATCCTTCCGAAGTATGGTATTCAGCCTCGGAATCCATTCCGAGGAGTCGTGTCAATACATAAAAGATGGTATGATAATAATTCTCATACCGGTCGATATTTTTGCGAAGGTCGTAGGGAATATTAGCGAAAAATACTTGCAATGCGTTTATGAATGCTTCCGGATTGCCTTTTTCGAGATAAGATCTCAGTTCGGCGACAAATACCCGGGAGTCATTCATATGACAATATGAATTTAATATATTATCCATAAGACCGGATTCTATCTCACGATTAGGATAGCCGAGAGTGAACAGACGCGAGTGCCTGTCGTAGTCCTTGATTGTAAGGTAGCCTGTCTGGAAGAAAAGAGCGATAGGATTGACGTTGAAAGAAGATATGTTTTCGAGCATTTCCTGTGAGGCTTTTGCGCCGTTCAGGGTTTGGATGTCGATGGTATGCTGTTTTAAAGTATGGATAAGAATTGACGGTGTGCCGCTGCGATACCAATAATCGGAAATTTCCATGCTTGCAAGTGCGTTCATAAGACTGTATGGGTTATAGACGTCAAGCATGGATCTCGAGAAATGGTAGCCGTCATAATTGGCTTTGAACTCGGCAAGGGCTTCTGATTCACTGAGTGATTCCGCGCGTGCATACGATTTTATCCCCTCCCCGAGGCTGCTGTGCAATTCATCCTCCGTGATGCCGCATATTCCTGCGTAATCATTCAGAAGAGATATGTCAAGCAGATTGTTTAGACCACTGAATACCGAAAGATGGCCATATTTTGTCACTCCGGTTAACATGCAGAATTTAAGATGATTGTCGAGTGACTTCAAAGAGGAATAGAAACCATAAAGAGTCGCACTTAGTCGTGCCTGTAGTTCCGGTCGGCCGATCGTCGATGTGATGGGAGTATCATATTCGTCAATGAGGATCACCACCTGCATTCCGGTATTTTCGTGCAAAGTGCGTACGACATTGCGGAATCTTTCCGAGAGGGTAATGTTTTCAGATTGTAGGCCATACATTCGTTCGTATCTGAGAAGGAAGGAATTTATCTTCATTTCCAGTACATCGATCGAATTATAGTCCTCACCGGAGAAATCAAGATGGATTACGGGATGAACGGGCCACGGCCCGGGCAAAAGTCGATCTATAGCCAATCCCTCAAAAAGGCTTTTTTTCCCTTTGAAAAATGCCTCAAGAGTAGAAATGAAAAGGCTTTTACCGAATCTCCGCGGACGGCTTAGAAACTTATACTTGCCGTTATCGAGCAATTTGAATATATATTCTGTCTTGTCGATATAGACATAACCGTTCGAACGTATTTCGCTGAACGATTGCATTCCGATTGGATAATTCAAGCCTTTCATCCTGCAAATATAAGTTTTTTATCCGACAGGTCCAAATGCGTTCCAATTGTCGATGTTGTGCTGTGTGAAGATATAATTATAAATGATCGAATTTATGGTGATTTACGGATTTTATTCCGTGGATTGTGGCAAATTCATTCCGTCGATTGTGGGAAAATTGTTCCGTGGATTGTGGATTCTTCTCGAAATATTACTTATGCTCTGCTGTTCATTCGGTAATGTCTGGCTATAAAATAATTTAAGTTTTCTTTGCATATTCGGTAAACAAATAATAATTTTGCAAATGCAGACCACATGTTGAAGCCCAGGTCTGGGGTTTAGCGAGGTGGGATGCAATGACATAATTTAAAAGCGTTTATCCGCGCGGATTCTTGGCTTTCTGAAATTCTCGCAAAATTTCAAATTTTTCTGTCAAGGATTTAGCAACGGTAGATGCCCGGGATATGTAATTATACTATGGTAAGGGATTCCAATACGGAGTCTCTGCTGTAGGTTGTCTTTGCATATTCAAGCGTGGGCTTCTTCGTTGCCATCCTACGAAAAAGGCAATGCGAGAAGCCTCAGAAGCAGGGTGGCGACTGATATAGATTTCTGCGCTTTTTTGTATAACAGCAACTGCCGTCGTTGGGGGTCCGAAGTCAACTGACAGTCTATTATGAAAACTATTACCTGTAAATTATTCCCATTTATTATGGGATTACTTTTTATGCCACTTGCCTCGTGTGGCGGAGATGGAGACGAACCGGAACAGGGAGCGGTATCCGGAGATAAGAACCTTCTTTGGGGAGGTTGGGAAATATCCAATCTGGAGGATGTGACTATATTCATGAAAAACAACAAAATTCATGAAAAACAACAAAGTGATGTATTCCGGCAAACTATTTTTCTGGAATTATAATGCTGCAACAATGATTCTTGCCACGATATAAAATCTAAAAACAATAATAAAATCACCTGTCAATGGAACCTGAATGTGATTTCAGAATATTCCTGGACCGCTTTTTATTTTGAAACCCTCTTACTTCAGGTGGTTCGCCGCGTAATGCCAGGGCCTTGAGAACCGTATGTGGCGGTCTTGGAGAAATATTGTCACGGGGCTCATGGATGACAAAAAATGGAGATGAATTGCCGATGGATTCATATCCTCTGATATTGAGGAGCAAAATTATGTTTGTATTTTTTATTTGTATGCTCCTGTTTGTTAGTACGGAAATATCCTTAATTGGCGTTTTCTGGCCTTAAATGTCGAATCCTGTTTGTATTT
>DAAV01000077.1:35160-41164 GCA_001701295.1 Bacteroidales bacterium H10 | reverse complement strand
AGAGCATAGATATAATCCGGCGTATATGTTAGATCAACTGTATGCAGATTGTTAAGATCGTCAAAGTCGGCTTCATCAAGCGTTTTCGGGTTGAAGGTATCGTCGCCTATCTTTACAGAATTGATTATATTGCCGTCAGTATCGAATATCTCGATAATTGGGTGAAGTTTATAGGCAAAAGCGAGCCTATTGTGTTTGCCGGAATATACCATTTTACCAGCATTAGGCATCCATGTCTGTAATTCATGTGATATGTTTATCTGTTTGATTGTGTCGATTCTTGATGTGGTAAGGTCGGCGGTCATGGCATATTGGCGTCCTCCGTTTGGTTCTCGACCGATAAAAACATATTTGTCCGGTCCCGTCATAAAAATATCCTGAACAAATTGAGTCCAGAGGCATGGCGCCAAGCAGTTCAAACTGAGATAACAAAGGAAAAGTCGGGCAATGCCCGACTTTTTTGCAATGCCACTGGCATTTACAGCGAGGTCTATGCCTCAATTTATTAAATTTGCATACTTGAAGTAGAGGTCGTGTTCTCAATGGCTTATCAAAGCCATAGTTGAGTCTGATCCCCACGGCTCGCAGAATTCAAACTGGCCGTCAGAGGCCTTATGATAGAGTGTTTATCCTGGAAGNNGTCACTTCATTTTATCAAATTTAATTCAAAAGCATGGCAAAGAAACAAAAAATTTGCGTAACTACAAAAAGTCAAGGGTTGCGAGTTACACATCCATCTACCGCTGGTATTGACATTGGCAAAGACCTGATGCAGGTAAGTGTACCCGAAGACCGTTCAGAAAAAAGCAACAGAAGCTTCGGGTCGTTCACAAAGGACCTAAAAGAAATCATATCCTGGTTGCGAGAATGCAGAATAGAACGCGTCGTGATGGAATCCACAGGCATCTATTGGATACCACTGTTTCTTCAGTTACAGGAGGCCGGTTTTGAGGCTATACTTGTCAATGCCAAGGAAGTTAAGAACATGAGCGGACGTAAAACCGATGTCAACGATGCGGACTGGCTGCGCTTTTTAGGGAGCTGCAATCTCATCCGTCCTTGTTTTCAGATTGCTGCGGTTTCGCGACGGCTGCGCGAGTACCATCGCATTCATGCAAGCAAGGTCAGGGATATGGCGCGGGAACTCCAGCACATGCAAAAAGCGATGGGAAGCATGAACATAAAACTGGATTCTGTAATCAGTGATATTGCCGGAAAGAGTGGGATGTCAATAATGCGGGCTATGCTAAACGGAGAGCGTAATCCTGCAACACTGGCATCACTGACCGACCCTCATTGTAAAAACGATAAGGCAACAATAGAAGCTGCCCTTCAGGGCACATGGGACATAGAACACATGCTTGCCCTACGCATGGCTATGGAAACATATGACCATTTGCAGACGCAGATAGTCAGAATAGAAAAAGAAATGGAAATCTTCCTTGACAGCTACGAACTGACTCCGGTTCCAAGTGTGAAAGCGAGTGACATTAACGATAATCGCTCCGGTAAGAGAAAGCAGTCGAAAAATCCCATTCACTTCGATGTTGAACTTTACTCTTTCCTAATGTATGGTGTCAATCTCATGCGTATTCCGGGAGTCAGCGATTCCACATTGATAACTCTTATGTGCGAGCTTGGTCCTGACTTTACATCCAAATTCAAGACTCCAGGCAAATTCTGCCGATGGTGTAATCTGACTCCTGTTGACAATGTCACCGGAGGTATGGTCACAAGCAGCAAAGTTCCCAAAAAGCCCAATCCTGTCGGGCAAGCCTTACGACAGGCTGCATCCACTCTAAGAAAAAGCGACACGCCATTAGGACAATACCGTAGGAGAATGGCAGCCCGACTTGGCCCGGCTCAGGCTGTGGTGGCAACTGCGCATAAAATTGCTGAAATCATATACCTTATGGTGGAAAGAAAAGTGGAATACGATGAAAGTAAAACTTCACAAAGTGAGTCAGAACTCACTCAAAAACGAATCAGATTCCTTGAAAAGAAACTCTCAAAACTCAAATCGGCTCAAAATACATTGTGATTATATCATTGGGAATCAATACATTCGGCACATGTTATATGATAGAGATACGGAAAGGTACTTTGCTGTCATTGCTCATCAAAAACTGTTTTGTTCTTACGAATGTGGTGTCGTTTTCTAAAGTGAAAATTTCACAGTCATCCTGGCTGATAATACGCATTGAGCCATTATCTGTGATGAAAGGATACGGCATATAGGATATAAAGTAACCGTCTTCCCGCTTCCCCATATCGGAGCTTACTCTCAGTTTATGGCTCTTAATATCAACAACAGCGCGGCGGAGCAAGCGCTGACCGTGACCGTCTTCGCTTTCATAGACAAATAACAACGTGTCACCCTTCAACTTCATATCGTTAATATGTCTTATTGTCGGCAATGATTCTCCGACAACATCAAGTTTTACCGGGGCGGTTGATGACCGTGCTATGGCACATCCTGAAATGAACAGGGAAAGTGCAATAATCTGAAATATTTTCATTTTATTTCAAGGGGTTTGTAAGGTATCGGATTATCTTCAACTTCTGTCGCATCGCGTGTTTTGCCGTCTTTCCCGACAATAAACATACGACCTTTCCCGCCCCCCATAGCTGACAACATAAATGCATTCGGAGCTTTGTAAATTCGTGTTATCGTCTTATCTGCCTCATCAGGAGAGCATTGTTTCTCGTCAACATACTCATAGACACAGATGGGTGAATCGCAGCGTTCAAAGCCTTTGGCAGTCCAGACAAACTGTCCCTCGCTATCCTGTATCTGAAGGATTAGTCCCGGCAATCCTCCGAATTTATAAGGACCATAGGGTAAAGGCAGTTCCGTTGTAAACCATGCCGAGTAGTGACGTTCTCCAAAATCGCATTCTGCCAACTGGCATTCATATCCGATCACGTTACGGGTTGTGTCCGGAATGAACTTCCAGTCAATCGAGGGAAGAGTGTCAGAATATTTCAGCACTCCACTTCCAATTGGAAGACGATATTTGATATTCGCCGTTTTTTCTTTGGGAGACGCAAGAATCTCATAAGGCCACGGAGAGCCGTTAGGGTTTCGGTATGAGTCCTTGCCACGGCGCATATCCGCAGTCATCAGAGAGTCAAAATGGCAGATCACATCGCTGAAATCCTTAACGCAACGTTGACCTATCATTACCGTCCGAACGTCATCGAATCGGTTTTGAACATTCGGATGGCAGGTATAATTCAGCGCATATGTTACTTTATAACGCGCTGTGTCAACTGGTGTGGACCTGTCCTGACTCATGGAGTATATGCCAATCTGGGCATTCGCCATCATACTTGTCGTCAACATTAGAATGAAAGGAATCAACTGTTTCATTATCTCTGGTTTTTAAAATATTCTGAATCGGATTTTGAGTAACACACTGCGAGGGCGTATGTTGTAGATTGCCTTTGACTCTGTGAGAGCGGACAGACTGGAATATATATACGACTTGTGGTTAAGCAGATTGTCGCATGACAGCGTAAAGCTGAAACGCTTTATGGTGTATTTAGCTTCGGCGTTGAGAAGGAGGAATGAACGGTCGCCGTCGTTGAAGTTGTTGTAATAATGGTAAAGCGAAGTCGTCAGTGTAACACCTCCCGGAATTGTAAAGTCAAGAGTACCTTTATTGGTTACAGTGCGTAGCCACGGGAACCGCTCATGTCCTTTCTGTTGTGTCGCGGATTGGGAATAATTGCCTTGATACGACACCGAAAGCCATTTGAACGGTGTCAGGCTTATGTCGGCGTTGACACCTAAGTTGTGGCCTGTATAGCGAACCACTTCATCCTGAACAAGCAGAGGGCTGTCATAATAGGAGTATGTAAACGAGGCTCCGATTTTAAGACGGCGCCAGTCGAATCCTTGGCTTGCATGAACCTTTGCCGAAAGCATATCGCTGTTCTCCGATGTGCGACGGCTTATGGTATGCTGTACGATACCGTCGTAGTAAGAACCGTAAAGGACATCGGGCGACTGCCTGTACCATGCGACTTCCGCTCCAGCAAAGCTCATTGAAAGAATATTTTTGAAATCATATTTCAGCGCATAGTGCTGATTCATGCCTTCATATAGACCGGCTACATCATAAGCCGATAGTTGACGGTATGAAGTCAGGATGTAGCCTGAATATAAAGTCTCAATGGATGGAGTCATATGATTCAGTGCGGCGGAAGCGTTAAGATTATGACTGCTGTTGACTTTATATGTCAGGTTTAATGACGGCTCCACTCTAAAGCGGTTTTTGTCGGTAATGATACCGTCTAATTTATTGTCAAGCCGGAATAATCTGTATTTCATCGGCACATAGAGCGAAGCATGGAATTTTCGGGTAGTGAACATTATTTCGGTTCCGAGGCCGGCATCGAGATAATCAAGCGTGAGATCATTGCGCATCGCGTCAAGGCTGCTTTCGAGCGCGTTGTGATGATAGTTGACGATTGCTGACGGGTGTAAGGTGAAGTTGCCGACTTTAAGAACCGACAATAATCCCGCGTTGTTTTCTGTTGATATATTTCGGAAGTCAACGTGTTGATATAGCTTATCGCCTGTTATCATATCCGGAAAAAGATTTGGGAAGACGGACAGGCTGTGTGGCCGTTTCTCCATGTTGACAAGTGACGAAATCTCAAATCCACGCTCCTCCGAATTACGATGTGTCATGTGGAATTTATTGAGCAGTCTGTATGTGTCCGTTTTCCCAATCTGCGCTATGTCATCGTTTCCGGCAAGAATATGACTGTCAGCGTCAGTCGTGCTCCAGTCGAATTTCAGTTGTTCCTTCAGGTAATTTTCATCGCCGTTGTTCAGATATGTAAGGTCACCGTATGCCTTTTGCATACGGGCTGTCCCTTGCATGACTTCGTCCACGATGTTCTGACTTCCGTCAGGAAGAAAATTTGTGGTTGACGAACTGTTGCGACGGGTGTCGCGGTTGTTTAGATAAGCTGCGTTTATACCGAACTCTCCCGACTTACCTACACGATAAACGTTGTTGAACGTGGCATTGTGGGAGCGATTGAAGTAGTAGAACCGTTTGTCAATGCCTGGAGCCGACGGCATGGAGATTGACGAGATATTGCTTGTGCGCGAATAATCGTTGTCGAAGGAATAAAGTTCCTGCGACAGATCCTCGCCGGTATCGTTGCCCTTATAGGTGGCGAGAAACTGACTGTTACGTCGGAAATATGTAGCGATTGCCGAGTTATTCCATAATCCCTCGTCGCCATAGCCTCCTCCGAGTATGGCTATGAGATTGAACACACCCTTGACACCCTCTTTTAGCTGTAGGTTGATTGATGCCTGTTCCTCCGGGCGTAGCCCTTTAAGTGCCTTGATGTCCTGATGGTTCTCCAATACCTGCACGGTAGCGATGTTGTTGGGGTCGATGTTGTTTGTGGCAATACCGTAATGTCCCTTCATAAGGTCAAGTCCCTCGATATACAGGTTTTTAATCGGCTTGCCCTGATATGAGATTTGTCCGGCGTCCGACACTGAAATGCCTGGCATCTTTTTCAATACGTCGGCAATAGACTGGTCTGTCTGCGAAAGGAATGAGCTGACATTATAGTTGATTGTGTCTCCCTGCGAATAGACTTTCTTTGACTTTACGACAACTTCTTTCAGTTCGACGGCGCGGTTATCAACAATGATTTCATAGCAGCCTGCACGGTTTGGCACTGTAATTTGTGCCGGAGCAATCTCGATGCNNGGACGCTTTGAGAATAAGGCTGTCACACTCGCTTTTCACCGACATCTGGAATTTGCCGTTTTCATCGGTAAAGGCAGATGACAGTATGGTTTTAGGCGCATTGGTCGGTGAAGCTACAACGCTGACAAAGTCCATACCATTACCCTCGGAATTTTTGACGATACCGCTTATATTGTTTTGACTAAAAGATTGAATTACAGTGTATATAGCGGTAATCAATATGATTAAATATTTTTTCATAATGGTATGGGCCTCTC
>DAAV01000077.1:33945-35116 GCA_001701295.1 Bacteroidales bacterium H10 | reverse complement strand
CTGTTTTTTTATTTGAACCGGGACCGTGAAGTGGACTTCTATAGGTCGGCCATTGTCGGTAATGTGTTCAAGCCTGACCCCGTTGAATTTTTGACTGATAGCAGCAGCCACTTGTGCTCCGTCTGGATTATCTGATGAAACATCTTTGACTCTTCCATCCTCATCCACTACAATCGCGATATTTACTTTTGTGTCTTTATCTGGCTGGATTGTTTCAACAGAAAGTCGAATAATTTNNTTCCTGGTCCTCAAATGGGGAGGGTATTACTGTAGAGGTTTCGGTCTCCGGTTTTGTGGCCTCGGATTCTATTCTGAGATCTTGAGTCTCAACCCTCTTAAGCTTTTCTTCTGACAAGGATTCTTTACGAAAACTATAATCGGATATTTCTGAAAGAAAACGGGAGGTGACAGGCATCGACAATGCTGTTCCTGCAAGAGCGACAGCCGGAATTGAGCAGAGTGCAATCAGCATTGTCTTCTTTGACGAACGCTTCTTACTCATTATAAGGATTCTTTTACGGAAATTTTGCTTGTCTGCCGCAAAATTGTTTGCTATCGGAATAGATCTGTTTCCCATTGCCCTGACTACAAGTAATCTTTGATAATCGTGTGTGTTTATTCCTGAACTGACAACCGCATCGTCTGCCTCAAACTCATGGTTGAGTTTCATAAGTTTTCTTGTCATCCAAGCGAAAGGGTTGTACCATAGCAGGATGCAAAATAGGTCAGCTAACAATATGTCAATCCAATGTCGCCGCTCAGTATGTGTCTTTTCGTGTATATAGATGCAGGATGAGACATCATACTCTGTATCATAAAGGAAAATATAGTTGCCCCAGCTGAAAGGCGCGGTAACATTATCTGTGATACGGCAGATAGTAAGACCATTTATTCTCTTCTTCTCACAGACTGCAATCATTCTGAAAAGACGTAAGAAAGAGATGATTTCCCGGCATGATAAAACGAATATGCCTGAGAGATAAACAATAAAAACAATGGGAAGCCATGGGTAAGTGGTCGTCGAATCATTGGCCATATTTATCGCTGGTGTTCCTGATTGTGTAGAACCCATATTTATAATGGAATCTAAATTTACGACAGCCGACGCAAACGATAACGAGGCGGGGATGGCATGGTAAATGCATGGCAATGCCAGCGATAGCAACAATCC
>DAAV01000077.1:7647-33869 GCA_001701295.1 Bacteroidales bacterium H10 | reverse complement strand
ATGATAAAAGTCCGCCCATATTCAGTCAGGATTATTATGGGACTTTTCCACTTCATCAAGCAATTTCCTCAGGTCTTCCACAGGGATATTGCCGTCTTCCACCAATGAGGAGACTACACGGAGGTATGAGTTCCTGAAATATCGTCCTACGATTGACGAGAGAGATTTCTTCCCCATGTCTTCTTCAGCAACAATGGCATGATATTGATAGGATTTTCCTTTGGGAGTATGACCGACATATCCTTTCTCTTCAAGAGAACGTACTATAGTTGAGATTGTATTGAAATGAGGTTTGGGATTCTCATATAGTTCTACTATCTCTCTTACATAGAGCGGGCCTTTTTTCCAAAACAGCCCGAGCACTTCTTCCTCTTTCGCAGTCAGTTTTTCCATATTTCAAGTATTGATGCCGCAAATATACAACTATATTTTGTAGTTATAACTATGGTTTATAGTTAATGATTGTTAAAATTTGTCAGGGACTTATATTTGCGCACAAAAGTGTGCAGAAGATTAAGGCGCGATGGGTTGCCTTTGCCTCGAATTATTATGAATATAGAGAAATTTAGAGGTCTCTCAACCATTCAAATCCCAATTTATTACACCCGGAGAAAACCACATTTGTATTTTGGCATCTCGTGGCAACTTCTTGGCTAATATTGCGTATCGAGTAAAATACTATGTTTGTAAAAAGGCACTATCCCCCAAATTTATCTTGATAATTTTGTCACTATCCCCCATTTTTAGCGAGTTTTTTTCGGATCCGGCTCAGATAGACAGGCGTGACGAGGAGATACGAAGCTATATCCCGCAATGACACGATGTCAAAGATTTGAGGATACAACGTTATCATATCAAGGTATCTTTCTGTCGGAGTCTTTCGGTATAGTTCAAGATAACGGGAATAAATCTCTCTGAACAAGGTACCATTAAGTGCGGAAAGATTGTCGTCAAATGATGCGTAAAAAAACCTTACGGGCTTCTTGGGTCCTGATTTGAAATACTGAGGAATCGGTTCCCGCTTTTATCGTGATCTCAGAGGGAAATATATTAAAAGAATTATAATAATCGGCTACAATCTCTCCCTCGAAAGCGAATCCTACAACCGCTTCATTGGCCGCAGATGTGAGTGTGGTGTATTTGAAATATCCTGATTTAACGACTCCAAGATACTTGGCTACACATCCTTGCTGAACAAAGACTTCATCTTTGGGATAATGGACAATATGACCATCCTCTCTGCAAAAATTCTTTATGGCAGAGAAGTCAATCTTCTGATCGTAGATATTGAATTGTGGCATACTATAAGACTTTGATCCCATTTTGAGAGAAGTCGACTCCAATTCTTTTGCGATGAGTCTATCTAAGAGTATGTTTACTTTTATCGGCCGCCGGCTGTGGATCGGTCTGTATTGGCGTCTACATCCACAAGTTTATTCGCTCCGCGTTTCTGGCGTCCCCATTGAAGATTCCATGCCGCCGTCACGAAAGGCATACACATTTCGAGGCGCATATGCTGCTCGTTGGTATTCCATTTGCTGAGTGATTTCGAACCCTGATCATATTTCCCGAATGGCATTAGGATGCCGGCTCCGAACTGCCAGTCTTTCCAGTTGTAATCAAGTGTTATGACATTAAAGTCTTCTCCCCAGCTGATTTTTTCACCCCAGAGATCGCGCTCGGCATAACGGTATTCGGCACCGAGAACAAATCCCCAATGCGTAAGTTGCAAGGACGCGTTGCCACTCCAGCCATTATGATTGATGGCGTAGCCCGTGCCTATCATGCGCTCCATACGGTATTGGACATATCCCCTGATTGTCAGCCATTGCGGAATAATTTCAATCTGTGGAGCGAGAAAGAACGACAGGTTTTTAAGTCCCCTACTGTTTTCGTATGTTGTGATAAGACGGTCTTCGTTCCATTCAAGCAGGGGAGTGATGGCGTTAGGTGAAGTAAAGGCACGTATGCCGAATGACCCGTTAACACGCGGCAGGTTGAATCCATATCGTAAAGTCAACATGTATGAGTTAGCGGTCTTCAGGTTCTGATTTCCGACTCTCCATTGAAATCCGTCAAGCTGTTGTGGGACGACGTTTGTCTCGGCAAGCGAAGGCGTGGATTGCCATGAAGTGAAGTTAAGCCGGAAATTGTGATTCGGATTCGGCGAATAGGTGATTGTAGCCTGTGGTCTCGCACTCCATGAATGATTGCCCCGGCCCGATTCTTTAAAAAGAAAATCGGTGTACTGTGCGCCTATGCCTGCGGTGGCAGACCATTTGCCGAACCGCTGAAAATATTCGGCGAAGAAATACACTTTGTCCTGACGCTGATGGAATATCTCTCCTCCGAGATTCTCATATTCGGAGCGGTTACGGTTGGCGGTGTATGATATTCCGGAGGTGAAGCGGGAACTGCTCCAGTTCTTTATATAGTCCGCCTCAATTCCGTATGCCTGGTTTCTATCTTTAATATTGGTGTGAATATCGGTCAGATATGTCGGTGATGACGGAAGTTGCTCAAGATAGTCCGAAAACGAGCGACCGAAATAGAGTGAAGAACTGAAATCCACCACAAGCATCTGCCGGTGGGCAAAATGCTGCTGAAGATAAAGGGACAGTGAATGGGTTGCGCCTTTATCGCCATGTGAATCTGTGAGCAGTATATCGTCTGTCCCGTCGCTCAGCGAAAGCAGACCGTTGTATAGGGACTTGTCGGTGAAATCCTTGTGCATCGAGAACTCTGCTACAAACACGGTTGTGTCAGGCTTGATATAGTTATATGAAGCCCACAGGTTACCCATGGTATTGTCCATTGTTCCGCCTCGCGATGTCTCTTTACGTGTGAGTGTCGAGCCATCCGTATATGTGAATGTTTCCGTATAATCGCGATGTGTCTTTATTTTATTTGTAAGCTTATAGTTCGTGCCGATTTCAAACTGCGATTTGCCTGAGTTGAATTTGGCGTCGGCCATATAGAATCCCCATGCCGTGTTCAGTGCCGGACGAGCATATAATTGCAATGATCCTCCGACAGTCGGATTGGTGACGATAAAGTTGAGCACATAGTTTGCTCCTCCGTATCTAAGCCCCGGATTGTCCATCCATTCGACACGCTTTATTGTCTTCGGTAATAATGCCCGGACCTGGTCGATGGTTGCCGTGCGACCGTTTATACGGACCTGTACGGATTGTCCGGCGGCAGTAATGCTACCGAGGGCGTCGCTTACCGAAAGAGCGGGTATCATAAGGTTGTTGAGCAGTTGCATGCCGTTTTTGGAATTATCGACAGCACTCTTTGAGGGATGGTATACATCCATATCGGCCTTGCGGATTACTTTCGGTGCCTCAATTACAATCTCATGCAATTCCTGTGCTGAAATCGTGTCAGGTGTTTCCGTCTGAGCCAGTGCGCCTACTGTACTCAGCAAAGCGGTGATTACGATGTATGTCTGTTTCATGATCGCGTCTTTATATAAGCTTAACGCGAAGTTACAGTCATTTGTGACAACGGACTTAAACAAATTTGCCATACCAGTACCCGTCATGACAATTCATGCATAGAATCAATCTTCATGCGTCCCCAAAGCATTGAAGCTGAAACCCTCTTAGAAAATTTGCTAAGGAAAAACATATGATAACATATGATAAATCACTGAAAATTTGCATATCAGGAATTAAAGTGTTAACTTTGCACCGCAAAAATGCGGGATGCCTCCGCAGGCGTTCCGCATTTTGCAGTAAATAAACACTTTAATTAATAACACATTCAAATTATGAATCGTTACGAAACCGTTTTCATTTTGACTCCCGTTTTGTCTGACGACCAGATGAAGGAAGCGGTAGAAAAATTCAAGGATGTGCTCAAGCAGAACGATGCCACTCTCGTCAACGAGGAGCTCTGGGGTCTTCGCAAGCTCGCATATCCCATCCAGAAAAAGTCCACAGGCTTCTATTGCCTGTTTGAGTTTGAGGCCGCTCCTACTATCGTGAAGCGTCTTGAGACTGCTTTCCGCCGCGATGAGCGCGTGATCCGCTTCCTTACATTCCGCCTCGACAAGTACGCGGCAGAATATGCAGAGAAGCGTCGCAGACTGAGAGCAGAGAAACCCCAGGTACAACCGGCCGAGGCTGAAGCTGAGGCTACAGAAACAAAGGAGGCATAACTATGGCAGCAAACAACGAAATCCGTTATCTTACTCCCCTTACTGTAGATACAAAGAAGAAAAAATACTGCCGTTTCAAACGCAGTGGTATCAAGTATATCGATTACAAGGATCCTGAGTTCCTCAAAAAGTTCCTCAACGAGCAGGGTAAGATTCTTCCCCGTCGCATCACCGGTACTTCTCTCAAGTTCCAGCGTCGTGTGGCTCAGGCTGTGAAGCGTGCGCGTCATCTTGCGCTTCTTCCCTACGTGACCGACCTTATGAAATAATCATTCTTAAAACGTATCAACAATGAAAGTAATTCTCAAGGAAAATATCCCCAGCTTAGGTTATAAGGATGATGTAGTAGAGGTTAAGAGCGGATATGGCCGCAATTACCTCATTCCTCAGGGTCTGGCCATCATCGCTTCCGACGCGGCTCTCAAGCGTCTCGCTGAAGATCAGAAACAGCGCGCACACAAGATCGCCAAGATTCATGCTGATGCAGAAGCTGCCGCTGCAGCTCTCGAGGGCGTGAAGCTCGTGATCTCTGCCAAAGCTGCAGCAAATGGTAATATTTACGGTTCTGTAAATGCTGCACGCATTGCAGAAGAGCTCGTTAAGCTCGGCCACAATATCGATCGTAAGATCATCGATATCGAGGCTATCAAGACTGTCGGCTCTCACACAGCTGTTGTCCGCTTCCTCCGTGACGTCTCCGCTGACGTAGAGGTTGAGGTGGTTGCCGAGACTGAAGAGTAATATTCGGGGAATAAATTTCCCGATATGACAATATCGCAGGGTATATCCTAATCGGATATGCCCTGTTTTTATTTGTATGCTCAATGTTTAAATTTGTGATTTCAGAAAAAATATGCTATATTTGCAGATTAGGGAAAGTCCGTGGTGTCGAGCCATGGCTGCCTCTCTCTTTAATCACTTTCTTATTTGGAAAACAAAAAACAGCATATAGCCATGAAATTTAATGTAGAAGGAAAGGCTTTCCAGCAGCAGCTTCAGGCTGTGAGCAAGGTCATAAGCTCGAAGAATACGATCAAGATTCTTGATAACTTCCTGCTTCGTCTTGAAGGTGACCGTATAAGCATAACAGGCAGTGATTCGGAAAACGTATTGACTGCATATGTTCCCGTCATGGATGTCGAGGGGGAAGGAGCCATAGCGGTTCCGGCCAAGCGTCTGCTCGAAATTACCAAGGAAATTGACAATCAGCCTCTGCAGTTCTATATCAATGACGAGACAAAAGAGATTGACTTGCGCTTCCTTAACGGACATTTCAATTTCATGGGAGTCGATGCCAACGATTATCCTGTAAGACGTGAACTTCCGGAGGACTGCAAGACGCTTCAGCTCCCTGCCGGAATGGTGCTGAAAGGTATCGAGAACACATGGTTTGCTGTCAGCACCGAGACTTCTCGTCCGGTCATGACAGGTATCTATTGGGATATTCATGAAGATGACATCACATTCGTAAGTTCCGACACCCATAAACTGGTGAAATATGTCAATACCGAAAAGGCACCCGGTCTGACCGCTTCGTTTATCCTGCCCGGCAAGACTTCGAATATTCTCAAGGGTCTCATCTCCAAGGATGATGTCGATGTGCGTATAACTTTTGATGCCAAGGGCGGACTTTTTGAATTCGGAGATTATTTCCTCTACTCGGTGTTTATAAATGGAAATTACCCGAACTACAACCGTGTCATACCTTCTGACAATCCTTTCTCTCTCGTGGCAGACCGCGCGTCGCTGATCAACGCCCTGCGCCGTATCAATCTTTTCGCTCCGAAGTCGTCGAATCTCGTGGTTCTGAATCTCCAGCCGAATGAGGTGATCCTTTCAGCCCAGGATCTTGATTACGGAACTTCGGCTGAGGAACGACTCACGTGCGAATATGAAGGCAACAGCATGATAGTGGGATTCAATGGAGTGTTTATGGTCGAGATCCTGTCAAACATACAAGGCGAAACGATCGTACTTTCATTGTCTGATCCTGCGCGTCCCGGCATATATTCGGCATTCGAGCCCAANNCGTAAGCCCAAGGAGGGAGAGAGTCTTGTCACCATTCAGATGCCCATGCAGGTGATCTGATAAAGAGATGTGACATAAGGTTTAAAAGGCAGGCCGCCGGCCGGTGGCTTAGAATATATTGAAAATGAAACTTAATCTTACACGTCCGTTGGTCTTTTTTGATCTTGAGACCACCGGAACGAGCATCACTCACGACCGCATAGTCGAATTGAGTTATATTAAAATATTCCCTGATGGTTCGAAAGAGGAAAAAAGCCGTCGCATCAATCCTGAAATGCATATCCCGGAGGCGAGTACGGCAGTGCATCACATAACCGACGAGGATGTCAAGGACGCGCCGACATTCCGTCAGATCGCCGTATCTCTCGATGAACAACTCAGGGACTGTGACATAGCAGGGTATAACAGCAATAAATTCGATGTGCCTTTGCTGGTCGAGGAGTTTGCGCGCGCCGGTATCAATTTCCAGGTTGCGGGACGCAAATTTATCGATGTACAGANNATTTTCCATAAGATGGAACAGCGTACGCTCGTGGCTGCGTATAAGTTCTATTGCGGAAAGGATCTCACAGACGCGCATTCCGCCCTTGCCGATACGAGAGCGACCTATGAGGTGCTTCTCGGACAGCTTGAACTTTACGACACGCTTGAGAATGATGTCGACAAACTTGCTGAATTCTCCCGTGCCGGCCGTGGTGTCGATCTTGCATCGCGTATCGTGCTTAACGATCAGGATGTGCCCGTATTTAACTTCGGCAAACATAAGGGAAAGCCGGTCAAGGATGTATTCCGTGCCGAACGTTCTTTTTACAGCTGGATAATGCAGGGTGATTTTCCAAAAAACACCAAGGATGTCCTGACGGTGATGTATTATGAGGTATATCCTCCCAAGAAGCAGGCATCTCTGTTTTCAGACCAGCAATAACCGTGAGCGAAGTGAAGGGTAAACATATAGTGCTCGGAATCAGCGGAGGAATCGCTGCCTATAAGTCAGCGCATCTTCTGCGTCTTCTTGTGAAACAGGGGGCCGAAGTCCAGGTGGTCATCACTCCCAACGGCAAGGAGTTCATCACGCCGGTAACACTCTCCGCATTGAGCGGGAAACCGGTGGTCAGTGAGTTTTTTACCGCCAATAGCGGAGAATGGCACAGTCATGTCGATCTCGGCCTTTGGGCCGATCTCATGGTAATAGCACCCGCGACGGCATCGACGATCGCTAAAATGGCCAATGGCGTGGCTGACAACATGCTTGTCACCACATATCTTTCGGCCAAGGAACATGTGATGGTGGCTCCCGCGATGGATCTTGACATGTGGGCGCATCCTTCCACTCAGCGCAACATCGCTACGCTCGAATCCGACGGCGTCGAGATAATACAGCCGGCATCGGGCGAACTTGCCTCTCATCTCGTAGGCCGGGGCCGGATGGAGGAACCGGAGGTTATCGTCAGCAGAATAAAGGATTATTTCGCCCGTTCAGGTTCGATGTCGGGCCTGAAAGTCGCCATAACCGCCGGACCGACCTATGAACGGCTCGATCCTGTCAGGTTCATCGGCAATTATTCAAGCGGTAAAATGGGATTTGCCCTTGCCGAGGAATGCGAGGCGAGGGGAGCGGAGGTCACGCTTATATCGGGTCCTGTGTCGTTGACAACCCAATCTCCGCGTATCACCCGTGTCGATGTAGAGTCCGCGCAAGAAATGTGCGATGCGGCGCTTCGCGAATTTCCGGAAGCGAATATAGGAATTTTCTCGGCGGCGGTNNACAAAGCGGCAAGATAAAGAGAGAAAACAAGTCTGACCTGACTCTTGAACTGGTCAGAAATCCGGATATCGCCCTTGAATGCGGCAGGAGCAAAAGAGCGGATCAGGTATTTGTCGGATTCGCACTCGAGACGGACAACGAACTGGCCAATGCCTCTTCCAAACTCTCGCGTAAGAATCTCGATATGATTGTCCTGAATTCGTTGCGCGACAAAGGGGCCGGATTCCGTACCGATACTAACAAGGTGACGATCGTGACCGCACTCGGAGAAACCGCTTATCCTCTCAAATCTAAGAGGGAAGTGGCTGCCGATATCATCGATGCGGCTATGGCTGCCTATGACGGGAAGCGGAAGAGTTAAAAATCAATATTAAGGGATAGGATGAAAAAGGAAATATATAAATTGGCGTGTGTGACCGCACTTATGGGAGGTGTGCCGGGCGTCAGTGTCTGCGCGCAGGAATTCCGTGCCAATGTGGAGGTCAACTCGCAACAGGTGGAAGGTACGAACCGCAATGTGTTTGAGACGTTGAAGGAGCAGATCACGACCTATATGAACGAGACTAAGTTCTCGGACGCGACTTTCTCTCCCAATGAGCGTATCGAATGCACGGTCTATCTTACGGTGGGGGAGTATAACGACGACCGTATGAAGTGTGATCTTCAGCTTCAGCTGATACGTCCGGTCTACAACAGCACCTACACTACGACATTGTTCAATTTCAAGGATACGCGCGTAGAGTTCGACTATCGTGAGGGAGATCCTTTGAACTACAACGAGACGCAGCCTGAAAATAACCTGACGGCGATACTCGATTTTTACGCCAATCTGTTTCTGGCTTTGGATTTCGATTCCTTTTCTCCCAGAGGAGGAGAGCGTTTCTATGAGCGTGCCCAGAGTATCGTCCAGCAGCAACAGTCAAGCGGCGAGATCGGATGGAGGACCTTCGAAGATACCAAGAACCGTGCGGCGGTGCTGAGCAGTTATACCGACGGCAATACGGGCGGCATACGGAATCTTCTCTACAATTACCATCGTAAGGGTCTTGACGAAATGGTGACAAGCCCTGACAAGGGAAGAGGCGTGATAACCGAATCGCTGAAAGAGATAAAGACCATCTACGATAATGCCCCCATGTCGGTGGCTCTCTCCATTTTCCGCGATTCAAAACTGGATGAGCTTGTCAACGTATATTCGAAAGCTCCCGAAAACGAGAGAACGTCCGTCTATGATCTTCTCCAACCGATTTATCCCACCGAATCGCAGCGTCTCAACAAGATAAAGAATCCGGAACAGAATTAGCGGGACGTCTGTCGCCCTGCGACTTATTCGTTATTAGAATCATGCTGAAAAATCTTATCATAAGAAATTATGCGCTTATAGAGCATCTTGATCTGGAATTCGGTCCGGGTCTCACCATCATCACAGGGGAGACAGGTGCCGGAAAATCAATAATGCTCGGAGCGCTTTCTCTTGTCATGGGAGGGCGTGCGGATACGAAAGTGATATCCGATGGCGGATCGAAGTCGGTGGTCGAGGCGTTGTTTACCGATGTCGATCCGGAATTGCGGGGATTGCTGGAGGAGAAAGGTATCGACTGGATCGAGGACTCGTCTGGCGTTTCGGAACTTACAGTGCGCCGGGAGCTCACATCTTCAGGCCGTTCCAAGATTTTTGTCAATGACACGTCTGTCACCTTGCAGACATTGTCGGCCATAGTCCCCAGACTTATAGACATACATTCCCAGCATGCCAACGCAAAGATCAATGATCCTGCGGAACGTCTGCGCATCATAGATTCGATGGCGGGTAACGATGAGGTCCGTCAGGAATATCAGAGCCTCTTCAACGACTATGTCGAACTCAGACGCCGGATAAACGCCCGACGTGCGGAGATTGCCCGGTCGGCCGAGAACATAGAGCTTTTGCGGTTTCAGCTTGAACAGCTTGACAAGCTGGGCCCCAAACCGGGGGAATTGAAAGAAATCGAACGGCGTTTTGAGATGATGTCCGATGCGGATGAGATAAAAGAACGCCTGTCGTTGCTTGGATCTTTGCTCGGAGACAACGAAAGGGGTGTGCAGTCGGTGCTCGGAGAGGCGGTCTCTCTTGCCGATAAAGTGGATTTCTCCTTGCTTGGCGGTGCCGTCCCCAATGACAGTCCCGAGGGTATATCGGGAAGACTTCGCGAGCTTCTGATTGAGGCTAAAGACATATATGAGACAGTCGATGACTATAATTCCTCTGTCGACACGGATCCGGCCGCTCTTGCCAGACTGTCGGCGAGGATGAATCTGTATTACGAGACTGTCAGACGTTTCCGTGTGAAAGATGCCGACGAGCTTGTCGGTCTGCATGATGACATCCGGCAAAGGATCGCGGAGGTAACCGTGGGAGATAATGAGATACCGGAGTTTGAACGGGAGATGCGTCGCATAGCCCGTGAACTGAAGATAAAGGCTGACGAACTGACATCAAGCCGCATAAAATGCGCGGAATCGTTTTCACGTCTTCTCTGCGACACTGCACGTCCGCTTGGCCTTGCAAACATTAATTTCCGTGCGGAGGTGTGCGGACGCAAGTTGTGCGTGACCGGACAGGATGAGATTGAGTTTTTATGCTCGTTCAATAAAAACGGTACGCCCAAACCTATCGGAGAGATCGCGTCGGGAGGAGAGATCGCACGGATGATGCTGAGCCTTAAGTCTATTCTTGCAGGACACATAAATCTGCCTACAATAATCTTCGATGAAGTCGACACAGGCGTTTCGGGCGAGATTGCCGATAAGATGGGCGATATGATGCATGATGTTTCGGAGAGTATGCAGGTAGTTGTCATCACGCATCTTCCCCAGGTGGCTGCCAAGGGCGACGCTCATTTTAAAGTTTACAAGACGGACGCCGATACTCGGACTGTCACTCATGTGCGCCAGCTGACCGTGGATGACCGTATACGTGAGCTGGCGGCCATGATTTCAGGCAGTGAGGTATCCGAGGCCGCACTCTCCGCTGCCAGAGCATTGCTTAAAAGATAAAAATGGAAAAAACAGATTATATATTTGGGATCAGGGCCGTCATCGAGGCCATCGAATCAGGAAAAAGTATAGACAAGGTGTTGATCCGTAAGGATTTGGGAGGTGATCTCGCACGGGAGCTGATGTCTAAAATCAAGGAGTATGGAATTTTGATGCAGCGTGTGCCTGTCGAAAGACTCAACCGTATCACCATGAAGAATCATCAGGGAGCGATAGCTCTGATGTCGCCTGTCATATATCATCGCCTTGAGAATCTGCTGCCGTCGCTTTATGAGGAAGGGGCCAATCCCTTTCTGCTGGTGTTGGACGGTCTGACGGATACCCGTNNGGAGCCATCGGCCGTACTGCGGACTGTTCCGGAGTAAACGGCATTGTTATTCCGGAGCGTAACAGTGTTTCGGTGACTCCCGACGCTGTCAAGACTTCGGCGGGAGGTCTTTTTTATATTCCGGTCTGTCGCGAACGCGATATAGTCGGAGCGGTGCGCTTCCTTAAGGAAAGCGGCATACGTGTGGTGGCGGCTACTGAGAAGGGGGCGCGTAATTATACGGAAATAGACTATACGGTGCCCGTGGCGATAGTCATGGGAAGCGAGGACGTAGGTATTTCGAATGAGGTACTTCGATTGTGTGATGATCTTGTCGCCATCCCCATGCTCGGCAATATAGGGTCACTGAATGTCTCGGTAGCGGCCGGAGTCATGATGTACGAAGTCGTAAGACAGCGCGGAAAATGACAGGGCGCCGGAAATAAAATCCGAAGTTATGGCCCACTCGATTTGGTCATGTCGCAAGAATAGTGTAACTTTGCGCGATAAAACTGAAGAAAAGAAAGATCATAAAGAGTTATGATAAACCGCATATTGATACGCATCAAGGTAATACAGATTCTGTATTCTTTTTTACTTGTAGAAAAACAATTCACACTCGAAAGCAATCCCACGGCTCCGACAAAAGAGAAGCGATTCGCTTATTCGCTTTATCTTGATATGCTTGTGTTGCTCATCAGACTGGCCAATAGGGTAGAACGCCGTCCCGGCGATTCTCCGCTTGCCGCCACACGGTTTATCTCCCGTCTGATGATCGATGACACTATAAAGTCGCAGCTTGCCAAGTATGGTCACGAGCCGTTCCCGTATGCGGCTCTTGTCGATTCTCTGGCCGATCGTGTCAAGGAATCGGGAATATACAAGAAGTTCCTCAAGGATTCAGGCAATGACGTAGGATCGGGAGAAGAGCATCTGTGGCGTGACATCTTCAATCTTATTGTCATGAACGATCCGGATGTGGCTGCCGTGACGGCAAGACGTGTGAATTATACACTCAAGGGTGTCGAGAGGATGCACGACATGATGAACCGCACCTTTACGAACTTCCTTGCCTCGCAAGACAATATAGCGGAAGTGGAGCGGGCTCTCGCCCTCAGCCTTGACAAGGCACGCGAGCTTTATTTCAGATTGCTCTACCTGCCCGTGGAACTCACGGATCTTCAGGACCGGATACTTGACGAGAACCGTCATAAATATTTAAAAAGCGAAGAAGATATAAATCCTAATCTCAGATTTGTCGAGAACAGAATTGTCGAGGCTCTCCGCAATAATGAGACGATCGATTCTTTCGTCGCAAAAAACAAGATAGCCTGGAGTGCGGATGAACCGGTGTTGCTGCGCAATCTGCTCAAGGCCATACTTGATTCGGAGATATATGCCGATTATATGGCTCTTCCGGAGGTTACGATACATGATGATTCGGAGCTGTGGCGAAACTTGTTCAAGCGAGTCATACTCGACAATACAGATTTTCTGGAAACTCTCGAGGACAAGTCTGTGTTCTGGAACGATGACCTGGAGACAATCGCGACTTTCGTGCTGAAAAGTTTCCGCCGCATCGAGGACGGTGAAGTCTCGGATGCCGTGCTCGATAAGTTCAAGGATGACGAGGATGCGCGTTTCGGATTCGAATTGCTCCGGTATCTTTATAAAAACAAAGAGACTTACCGGCGTTACATAGACGATGCCGTGTCCGGAGGAAACTGGGATATAGAACGTCTGGCGTTTATGGATATGGTCATACTCGAGACCGCTATCGCCGAGATCATGAATTTCCCGAAGATTCCTCTTTCAGTCAGTGTCAACGAATACATAGAACTGGCCAAGTCTTATTCTTCGGCACGCAGCGGCTCGTTTGTGCATGGCATTCTCGGTGCCGTCGTGGCACGCCTGCAGAAAGAGGGCAAGTTGCTTAAAAAATAAAGCGGCCTCAGATACGTTGAATAGACAGACGCCCCGGGGGCGGATCAACCCATAAGAATAATAAATCACCAAACGATGAATACACTCAGTTCAATTTTACTTCAGTCACAGCAGAGCGGCCTCTCGAGCATGCTCATGATTGTGGCCATGATAGCAATTTTCTATTTCGTGATGATACGTCCGCAGTCGAAGAAGCAGAAGGAGCTCAAACGTCAGCGCGAGGCCATGCAGAAAGGCGATCGCGTGGTGACGGCAGGAGGAATCCATGGACGTATCCGTGAGATCAAGGATACGACTATCATTGTCGAAGTTGCCCCCAATGTGGATCTCAAGCTTGACAAGGCTTCCGTTTATCCCGTTGTAGAGGAACCCGTAAAAAATAAAAAGTAATATACGCCTGAAAGGCCGCCGTGGGAAACGTCGGAAAGAAAATAGAGGACATCAGGAGTGACTGGCGAAGAATAAAGACATCTTCGCAGTTTCACAATGCCTTGATGTTCCTTATTTTTGTCGCTATAGCCGCTGTCTTCTGGTTTATTATAGCGCTCAATGACAATATTACCGAAACGTTCCGGGTGAGACTGAACATTCAGAATGTACCGGATTCTGTCACATTTATTACGGATCCTCCTGTCGATATTCATGTCACGGTGCGCGACAAGGGAACGAACATACTGCGTAGCGGAGTCATAAAAAATCCTACGGTAGATATAAATTTCCGTGATTATGCCCGTGAAGGAATATTCCGTCTTTCCTCTACCGATCTCAATTCGGAATTGAAGTCCGATCTCGGAGGCGCGGCGACTATAACTTCTGTCTCGATAGATTCTTTACGGCTTTATTACACGCTTTCTCCCGGCAAAAGGGTGCCCGTGATAGTTCAGGCGGAAGTGTCGGCTGAATCGGGATATATCATACCGGGTGCTCCTGCTCCGCTTACGCGCCAGGTGCGTGTGTGATCTTACAAGGATGAGATAGATACAGTACACGTTGTCAGAACTCAGAAACTCGTCCGCGACGGATTGTCACAGACATCCGTGTTCGATGTGAGACTCGTGCCGATCCCTCAGGTAAAGATTGTTCCCTCTCAGATTCAGGTCCGCGTGCCCGTAGAGCCTCTTGTCCATAAAGAGGCTTATGTGAATGTCGAGGTGGAGAATCTGCCGCAGGGCCAGAGCCTGTTGTTGTTTCCCAACAAAGTGCCGGTGTCGTTTTACGTTCCGATGAGTCATTTCAATGACGAATATTTTCCTATGCGGGTTGTGGCTGATTACAACGAGACGCGTCTGACCCGCGGATCGCGTATATCGGTTCATGTCAGCGATCATGCGGCTGCGTTGGTCAATGTCGAACTTAAGACGGATTCTGTAGAATATACTCTTGTAAGGCATTGACGGTATTATGCGTGTCATAGGAATCACAGGCGGGATAGGAGCGGGCAAGAGCGTGGTGTCACGCATATTGCGTTGTCGCGGTTATGCTGTCTATGACTGCGATTTCGAGGCACGAATGATCATGGATGCGTCCGATGATCTCAAATCGGCGCTCGTCGGTAGATTCGGGAGCGCGTGCGTGGATGGCGAAGGGAGGCTTGACCGGAAGGAGATCGCGCGATATGTATTCGGAGACGATGACCATCGGTTGTGGCTTAATTCACTCGTACATTCCATGGTGCGTGATGATATTGTCCGCCGACTCGCTGATGCGTCCGGACCGTTGTTTTTTGTGGAGTCCGCGATTTTGCGCACCAGTGGTTTGTCGGAGTTGTGTGATGCGGTCTGGATTGTAGAGGCATCCGAGGATATACGGTTGTCAAGGGCATGCATGCTTGACAATACGGACGAGCGGTCGGTAAAAGCCAGAATCGACGCACAGAGAGAAGAACTGGCCGGTTTCCGGGGCTCGGCTGTCGATGTGGTCTTCAATGACGGACTGACGCCTTTGCTCCCTCAGATTGATAATTTGTTAAATAAAATATAAAAATGCTTAGAGAAATAATATCCATCACCGGCAAGGCCGGTCTTTTCCGTCTTCTTTCTCAGTCGAGAGGAGCAATTATTGTTGAAGAACTTGGTACGGGACGTCGTTTTCCGGCACATGCCCGTGAGAAAGTCGTTTCTCTTGGAGATATAGCCATGTACACCGAATCAGGAGACACTCCCCTCGGCGAGATCCTTGACAAAGTATATGCCGCAAAGGAGGGAAAGGAGATAGATGTCAAGGCTCTTGCCGCAAAAAGCGGAGCGCTGAAAGAAGAGTTTGCCGGTATCGTGGAGGACTTTGACCGCGACAGAGTTCATGACGGCGACATAAAGAAACTCTTTACATGGTATAATATTCTAATTGCAAACGGATTTGATAAATTTGCAGAAGAAGCCTCTGACGAAGAAGCCGAAGAGACTGCCGGAGATAATACCGAAAAATAAGTAAGTTTGGCAATATTGTTGACCGGAGGAAGTGTAAGGCTTTCTTCGGTCACTTCATTATATGGAAATATCCGTTTCTAAAATTTACAGCGGAATGACATCCGGTCTCATACCGGCATCTGCAAGATCAAGGGAGTCAAATATGGAGGCATTGCGTATTGTGGCGATGTCAATGATTCTTATAGGGCATTTTTTCTTTCATGGGTTTTCCTCTACACTCAGAATGACGCCTTTCCATTTTGCCATCGCACCTTTGTTTATCTGTGGAGTCAACTTGTTCTTCCTGATCTCGGGTTGGTTTGGCATACGCTTTTCGCTGCGTTCTCTTGTGAGACTTGTTGTCGTTGTCTTTTGTTTTATTTCGCTAAACATGCTTGCCTTGGAAATTGCGGGCGTTTCTGTTTCAAGAGAGCAGATCACGGATGCTTTGTTTTTTCCTGTAAGCCGCAGCCGGTATTGGTTTATCATGGTCTATATGGCTATGATGATATTGGCGCCGTTGCTTAATGCCGGTTTGCGAGCAATGGGCAATCGGCAGCTGATAAGTTTCGTAGTGCTGTTCTCTTTGTTTAACATGTATGGCGGCTCCTTCGGAAATAATTATGTCAATGGGGGAGGATATACCTTGACGCAGGGAATATGGATGTATTGCGTGGCAGCCTGTCTCCGTAGAAATGAATCAAGGCTTGCAGATATCGACCGCAAATGGTATCTGGCAGGTTTTATTTTATTTTCCATGTGCAGTTCAGTGGTGTTATGCCTTACTGAAGACTGGGAATGGATGGACTATAATTCTCCGTTGGTAGCTGCTGCCGCCGTATCTCTGTTTTTATATTTCACAAGATTGAGATTCCGCAGTATAGCTGTGAATTCGTTGTCGGCTGCCGCGTTCGGTTGCTATATGCTTCAGGACGGCTTGTTCGGACATACTTTTCTCTACAAGTGGATGGACAATGCTTACCTCGGCATAATACATTCGCATGATCATGCGGTCGCGATTCTACTTGTGCTGGCGATGATGGTCTCGCTTTTTGTTTCCTTCTGGGGACTCTCTTTTCTCTTTACTCCCGTTGCGGGGGCAATAGGGGCGAGAGCCGGCTTGCTGGCTGCCAGACTCAATTCAAAATTGAGATTATTGTTTCGCCACGGTTGAATTTCCCCTTTTCATACTCATCCGTTTCAATGCGAAATTGAGTATTGCGTCAGTTCCCTCGGCAAGTTCTGTTGGATCGCAGTGTATCTCGCATCCTTCGGTAGGATCGATGCCGTCTTCGGTCGGACGGTCATAGGGATCATTGATAGGGGAGGCTGAGAAGCGGATTGACCAGCCGTTGGGAAGTTCTGAACTGAACGGAAGTCCGCCACCACCTCCTGTGCGGGCACCTATGATCTCGACTTGCGGCAACGTTTTCATCACTGCCACGAAGTCGTTGGCGGCTGAAAAACAGCTCCGGTTGGTAAGTACTGCTACTGGGCCGGTGTAATTTATCCTTTTTTCACTACAGGGATTATAGGTAAATCTGAAAGGCTCGGAGAAGTCATTGTGTCCGGGGCCTGTCTTGTGCCGTATATATCCTCCGGTGACAGGTTTGTCTATGAACCGCGATACGAGTGTGGGTACATTTGTAAGAAGGCCTCCGCCGTTGTCGCGTATGTCTATGATCAATCCCCGGGTCTTATGAAGGATGGCGAGGACATAATCGAGATTGGTCTCGCCTATGGGAGTGGAGAAAGATGGATAATATATGTATCCTATAGAGTCGGGCATCATTATGGCGTAACGCATGCCTGAGGTCTGCAGACCTCCGAAATTCAGATAATACTCCTCAAGAGTGCGCATATCGAAATCCTGAGGATAATCGGTCCACCATTTTTTATAATAACTCGTATTGAATTCGGAGACGAGATTGACGTGACCGTCTTTCAGATTGTCGAGCAGATCGGCCATTATGAAAAAAAGATCGATCTGGGAGGTCTCCGGTGTTATCTTCGCGCGGTATTCACGGCACAGGTTATCCCAGTCTATATCTTTCTCCTCAAAGAAACAATAACGCGAACCGACAATATCGGCAAGTGCGTCGAAATTGGCATATACGTCATAAGGATGTTTTCCGTAATCCGGCTGATCCACACATGCCGTCATAATGGTGGCCGCTATACCGGCGCCTATTAAATTTCTGAATATTTTCACCTTCATAAACCCTGCTCTCAAAACGAAGATAAAGAAGTTTAAATCACTTCAAAACCTGTCGGAAGACAAAGATACAAAGAAATCATGATATTAAGAGGATGTTTCAAAATAAAAGTTAATTTGGGGTGGCATACTAAATAACAGAACAGGGAAAACTTCAGCTTGTAATTCATATTTGTATTTAAAGGGTTTCTTAAAACCAAAACTCCGTGTCTCCGCGTTTAAAAGAAAAATATTAAAATTTATTTTATGCGAATTGACGGGCGTCGCCGAAGCGGCAATATAGAAGACAGGCGTGGTGTATCGGGTAAAACCGTCGGGATCGGAGGCGGGATTATCGGCGCTGTTGTAATCGGAATAATAACTCTCATCTCGGGTGGTGATCTGGGAGATGTGGCACGCAATGTCATGAGCAATCAGTCTCAGCAGCCGGCGACAAGCCAATATGTGGAGACTGCGGAAGACAAGCAACTTGCGGATTTTGTATCGGTAGTGCTCGCCGGTACTGAGGATGTGTGGACAAAAATTTTCCGGGAGGAAGGCTGGGGAGAATATGACCCCCCGAAGATGGTACTGTTCCATGGTTCGGTGCGCTCCGGTTGTGGAAATGCCACCGCACAGGTCGGCCCTTTCTATTGTTCTGCCGACAAGACTGTGTATATAGACCTTGACTTTCTTAAGGATATGGAGACCGATATAGGTGGCGGGGGAGATTTTGCCTACGCCTATGTAATAGCCCACGAAGTCGGACATCATGTTCAGAATCTGCTCGGTATACTTCCTCAGGCACATCAGAAAATGGCCCGGATGTCGGAGACCGAAGCCAACCGGGAGAGTGTACGCATCGAATTGCAGGCCGATTATCTGGCGGGTGTATGGGGACATACAGACAATGCCATGTTCAATTCGATAGAGCCGGGCGATGTGGAGGAGGCACTTGACGTCGCCTCAAAAATAGGGGATGATTATCTTCAGAAAAAGGCTTATGGACGGGAGATGCCGGAATCATTCAATCATGGACGGTCCGAATGGCGTGTGCGTTGGCTTAACAAAGGTCTTGCCTCCGGCGATCCGAAAGGCGGCGATACATTTTCTGTAGCATATTCCGATCTATAGAGGTTGCAAAGCATCGAAAGTGATGTTGAGATAATCCGTCTCTGTCTGTGAAATCTTATTTAAGTCTTGCGGTTTTCCGCAAGACTTTTTTAATTTTTTTCTGAAAAAATTTGGTTTGCTGTCAACCAAATGTTAACTTTGGGAAAAGTTTCCTTCGCGTCATGCGGCGGTTACTCAAAGCAGTATAAACCCTTTATCTAATATATTGAGAACATGGAAGAAGAGATCAAGACCACGTGTCTTCATGACCGTCATGTCGATCTGGGCGCGTTGATGTCGCCCTTCGCGGGCTATGACATGCCCATTCAGTACAAAGGAATCACAGAGGAACATAATGCTGTCCGTAACGAGGTCGGTGTATTTGATGTCAGCCATATGGGTGAGGTACGCGTCAAGGGCCCGGAGGCGGAAAAATATGTGAACCATATTTTTGTAAATGATGTCACGGGTGCTCCCGACGGCCAGATCTTCTATGGCATGATGTGCTATGAGAATGGCGGTACGGTAGACGATCTTCTCGTCTACAAGGTAAATGACAATGAGTTTTTCCTTGTGATCAATGCTTCGAATATTGATAAGGACGTCGCATGGATAATGCAGAATGCCGAGAATTTTGATGTCGAGATAGCTGACGAGAGCCTTTATTACGGTGAAGTCGCCGTTCAGGGTCCGAAAGCCGAGGAGACAATGGTGAAGGTTCTCGGAATTCCTGTCGAGGATATCAAATTCTACAATTTCAAGACATTCCATATCGACGGTGAGGACGTTATCGTCAGCCGTACGGGTTATACGGGTGAAGATGGTTTCGAGGTGTACGGAAGCCATGATTTCACGCGTCGTGTGTGGGACAAACTTATGGAGGCCGGCGTGCAGCCCTGTGGACTCGGATGCCGCGACACTCTTCGTTTCGAAGTCGGACTTCCTCTTTACGGTGATGAGCTCACGGAAGAGATATCCCCGATCGAGGCGAGCCTCAGCATGTTTGTCAAGCTTGACAAGCCGGAATTTATCGGCAAAGAGGCTCTTGCGGCACAGAAGGCCGCAGGCGTGAAACGTCGCATTGTCGGTCTGGAGCTTGAAGGCAACGCGATCCCGCGCCATGGCTATCCCGTTGAAGTCAACGGGGAGAAAATAGGGGAGATCACTACGGGCTATCGCTCCATATCCACCGGCAAAAGCGTGGCGATGGCTATGATCGACAAGCCTTATGACAAACTCGGCACGGAAGTCGAGGTGCGTATACGCAAGAAGACTTTCCCGGCAAAAGTGGTCAAAAAACGTTTTTACGACAAGAGTTACAAAAAATAAAACATAATCCGAAAATAATAAACAACAACATACAATTATGGCAAAAGTAATGGACGACCGCCGTTATGCGGAATCTCACGAGTGGGTAAAAATTGATGGCGACATCGCTACAATCGGTATTTCAGATTATGCTCAGCATGCATTGGGCGACATCGTTTATGTCGATATGCCCGAGGTAGGCGACGAGATGTCGGCAGGCGACGTATTCGGCGCTGTCGAGTCTGTGAAGGCTGCTTCCGACCTTATCTGTCCCGTTTCAGGCGAGGTTGTGGAAATCAACGAAGAGCTTGAGGATGCCCCTGAAAAGGTAAACGCCGACGCTTTCGAGACATGGATCATCAAGGTTAAGATATCTGACCCGGCTGAGGTTGACGCACTTCTTGACGCGGCTGCTTATACAGAACTTTGCGAAAATGAGTAATCGTTATATTCCGCACACTCCGGAGGATATAGCGCGTATGCTGGAGAGAATCGGCGTCAAGAGCGTCGATGATCTCTATGCCGATGTGCCTCAGGAAGTGATTTTCAAGGAGGAGTACGCTCTTCCGGAAAGTATGTCCGAGCTTGAACTGCGCGAATGGTTCAAGGCTCTTGGTGCTAAAAACCGCTCTTTGACCGTATTCGGAGGTCAGGGAGCCTATGACCATTATGCACCGTCGGTGATACCTCATCTGTTGGAACGTTCCGAGTTCTATACGGCTTATACTCCCTATCAGCCCGAGATCTCACAGGGTACTCTCCAGTATATCTTCGAATACCAGTCCATGATCAGTGAGCTCACCGGACTTGAGGCGACGAATGCCTCTATGTATGACGGTGCCACTGCCACGGCCGAGGCCGCTTTTATGATGGTTGCTTCCGCACGCAAGCGCAACTGTGTGCTGGTGTCGGAGACTCTCGCACCCCGTGTCACCGAGGTTGTGCGTACATATATGAAATTCCACGGCGTGGAGATGCGCATGATTCCCGAGCGCGACGGTGTGACTGATCTTGACGCCATGCGCGAGATGGTCAAAGCCGGCGACGTGGCCGGAGTGATTCTGCCTCAGCCCAACAAATATGGTATTGTAGAGGATTTCACAGGTGTGGCGGAAGCTGTTCATGCCGAAAAGGCTCTGCTGACCATAAATGCGGATCCGTCCGCTCTTGCCGTGCTTCGCTCACCTGCCGAATGGGGTGCCGACATAGCATGCGGCGATGGCCAGACTCTCGGTATGCCTCTGCAGTTTGGAGGTCCTTATCTCGGTTTCATGTCATGTTCCAAAGCACAGCTCCGTAAGATGCCGGGACGTGTGGTCGGCGTGACTGCCGATGCTTCAGGCAAGCGTTGTTATGTTCTTACACTGCAGGCACGCGAACAGCATATACGCCGCGAGAAAGCCACCAGCAATATCTGCTCCAACCAGAGTATGATGGCTCTCTATGCCACAATCTACCTTGCCCTGATGGGAGAATCCGGCCTGCGTGAGGTAAACCGCCTTTCGGCCGATGGCGCGCATTATCTTTACGGTCGTCTGATTGAGACCGGAAAATTCGAGCCTGCTTTTGACAAGCCCTTCCTCAAGGAGTTTACCGTGCGCACTTCGCTTGATATGAAAAAGATCAACCGACGTCTGGCCGACAATGGAATCATGGGCGGCATAGACCTCGGCAATGGCCTTGTGTCGTTTGCCGTTACCGAAAAACGGACAAAAGAGGAGATCGATAATCTTGTAACCTTAATGCTGGAGGACTGAGAAATGAAAAAATACGATAAACTGATATTTGAACTTTCACGTCCGGGCCGCAAAGGTTACCAGCTACCCGCAGACAAGTATAATGTTGACGGTCTGTCGGCTATTCCTGCGGATCTTCTGCGCAAGGAGACCCCTGAGCTGCCGGAAGTCAGCGAACTCGAGGTTGTAAGACATTACACGAATCTTTCGAATAAGAATTTCGGTGTCGACACCGGCTTCTATCCTCTTGGAAGCTGTACGATGAAGTACAATCCTAAGATCAACGAGGAGATCGCCGCCATGCCGGAGTTCGCGTCGCTGCATCCGCTTCAGGATGTCGAGACCGCGCAGGGTGCTCTCGAACTTTACTATAATCTCCAGCAGGCTCTCGCCAGCATATCCGGCCTTGCCGAATTCACGCTCAATCCTTATGCGGGTGCCCACGGAGAGCTCACGGGCCTTATGGTGATGCGTCAGTATCATATCTCGCGTGGCGATACAAAACGCACCAAGGTCATTGTGCCCGACACTGCCCACGGAACAAATCCCGCCTCCGCCATGGTTGCCGGTCTTGAGGTTGTCGAGGTTAAATCGAAACCTAACGGCTCCATCGATGTCGAGGATCTCAAACCTCTTCTTGATGATACCGTAGCCGGAATAATGATGACCAACCCCAATACGGTCGGAATGTTCGAGACTGAGATTCTTGAGATCGCCGATCTTGTCCACAAAGCGGGAGGTCTGCTTTATTATGACGGCGCGAACCTCAATCCTCTTCTCGGCAAGGTGCGTCCCGGCGACATGGGCTTCGATATCATGCATATCAACCTGCACAAGACATTCTCTACTCCCCACGGTGGCGGTGGTCCCGGTTCGGGTCCTGTAGGTGTGGCGGCACATCTGGTGGATCTTCTTCCGAATCCCCGTATCCGCAAGAATTCCGAAGGCCGTTTCTATGTCGATGCGGATGAAAGAAGCTTGGGAAATGTCTCTACATTCTTCGGCAATTTCGGTGTGATGATGAAGGCTTATGCCTACATTCTCTCATTGGGACGCGACAATATCCGCAATGTGGGCCCTATGGCCACGCTCAATGCCAACTACATCAAGGAGTCACTCAAGGATCTTTATAAGCTTCCTATCGATGGTGTCTGCAAGCATGAATTTGTATTCGACGGTCTCGCCGACAAGTCTACGGGTGTCACCACTCTCAACGTGGCCAAACGTCTTCTTGATTTCGGTTTCCATGCACCGACGATCTATTTTCCGCTGCTCTTCCACGAGTCGATGATGATCGAGCCCACCGAGACGGAAAGTCTTGAGACTCTCGATGAGTTTATCGAGGTTATGCGTCAGGTGGCAAAAGAGGCGGCCGAGAATCCCGATATGGTGAAAGCCGCTCCTGTGACCACAGAGATCTCGCATCCTGACGAGACCGGTGCAGCCAAGAATCCGGTGCTGAGTTATCGGGCACTTAAAGCTTCCGCGAAATGAAAACTGACCTTATAATCATAGGCGCCGGTCCCGGCGGCTATGAGACTGCTCTTCTTGCCGCGGAACGCGGCAAGAAGGTCGTTCTTGTCAACGGTGGCCGTCTCGGAGGTACTTGTCTGAATGCAGGCTGTATTCCTACGAAATGCATGGTCAAGGACGCGGCTGTAGTTTCTTTGTGCCGTAATTCCGAAGAATTCGGCGTGAAGGAAGTGAAATATGAAATTGATTTCAACCGCGTCATCGAACGCCGGACCCGCGTCGTAGACCAGCTTCGCGAAGGAATTGCCGGTCTCTTGAAGAAAGCCGGCGTGACGGTTGTGGAAGGTCATGCCCGATTCAAGGATTCTGTCACTGTGACGGTAGATACGGAAGAATATTCCGCTGACAATATAATTATAGCGACCGGTTCCGAATCAAAGGCTCTTCCGATTCCCGGTGCGGACGCCGAGTGGGTTCTTGACTCTACAGGTATTCTCAATCTTGAATACATACCGGCGAGTCTTGTCATAGTCGGAGGCGGAGTCATAGGTCTTGAGTTCGCGTCTGTCTTCAACGCGTTCGGTTCGGAAGTGACTGTCATCGAGTTTATGAAGAATATCGCTCCGACATTCGATTCCGATATATCCAAGCGGTTGAAACAGTCTCTTTCAAAAAGAGGCGTAAAGATACTTACCGGAGCCGCTGTCAAGAAAATATCCCAGAATGCCGATTACCGGATCGAGACGACATACGATCTCAAAGGCAAGGAGGAGACTGTGGTATCATCCGACATACTTATGGCTGTCGGACGCAGACCGAATGTGGAAGGCCTGAACCTTGAGGCAGCCGGTGTGGATTATTCTCCCAAGGGAATACCTGTCGATGACAATATGCGGACCAATGTGGATCATATATATGCCATCGGTGATGTCAACGCCCGTATGATGCTCGCACATGTGGCTTCGTTCCAGGGAGTGCGTGCGCTTAATGTCATTGACGGCAAAAGCGATGACATCCGTTTCGATGTAGTGCCTGCCGCACTGTTCACAGATCCCGAATGCGCTATGGCCGGTCTCACGGAAGAGCAGTGCAAGGCTCAGGAAATTCCTGTCAGGATCGGCAAAAGTTTCTTCCGTGCAAACGGCAAGGCCCTCGCGGGAGGAGAATCCGACGGTTTGTGCAAGCTTATATTCCATGCCGACACAGAGGTGCTTATCGGTGCCCATATAATGGGAGCGGAAGCTGCGTTGCTGGCTCAGCAGTGCTGTGATTTCATCACCGCGCGCCGCACNNGATATCCGTCAGACTATCTTCGGACATCCGACCCTGTCGGAAGTTATTCTTTCGGCTGTGCATTCCATTGGATAGATCGTGCAGATATTTTGAAAATGTTATAAAAATACCCGCCGGAATCAGATAGTCCGGCGGGTATTATTTTTATCGGCATATGTCGGATTATGCATATGTCTGGTTATACAAGAAATGGATTTGTCGCGGCTTCCCGTGCTATTGTCGTGGCCGGACCGTGGCCGGGATAAACCACCGTATCAGGCGGCAATGTCAGCAGTTTTTCTTTCACTGCCGACACGAGGGTGCGCGTGTCTCCGCCCGGCAGATCCGTGCGCCCTATTGATCCTGCAAAGAGAGAGTCTCCTGCGATTACATATCCTCCTGCCTTGTCATACAGGGCTATTCCTCCGGGAGAATGTCCCGGTACATGGAGTACCGTCAGTTCTCCTTCTCCGATCTTTATTTTCTCTCCATCCTCAAGATAACTGCTGATGGATACATCGTCCACACGCTCGGCTATGCCGAATTCGAGTGCCTGTTGGCGCAGCCTTGTGCCCAGAAATTCATCGTCACGGTGCGCAAGGACAGGTACTTTGAATGTGTCGGCCGAGAATTTGTCTCCTATGGCATGATCTACGTGGAGATGTGTGTTTATCACGTGGGTGACGGTGAGCCCGTTGCGCTTCACATAATTTACGAGAGCTTCCTCCTCTTCCCGGTTTATCATGCCGGGGTCGATTACGGCGCATTTCCCGGTGGCCGGATCATAAACGATATATGTATTGATACCGAAAAGACTGAATGCGAATTTTACTACTTTCATCTTACCATTGTATAAACGATTTTCTTTTCTTTAAAGAACTCCTCATCGAAGTAGTTGTTCACATCCGTTATTTCTGAATTACTTCGTATCGCCTTCAGTTCGTCGCCGAGTTCTCCGCCTTTGAGCGTTATAAGGCCGTTCGGCAGCGCGTTGCGTTGTTCCTTGGCTATATTGCGCCGGCAGATCTTGAGCAGGTCGGGCTGAGGCATGACAGCGCGGCTCACCACGAAGTCGAAAGTCTCCTTGCATTCGGCCACATCGCCGTGCATGAACGATACATTGGTAAGGCCGCAGGAATTCGCCACTTCGCGGGCCACCAGGATTTTCTTGCCCGTCCGGTCTATGAGATGAAAGTGTGAGTCCGGAAACATCACGGCAAGAGGTATTCCNNTTCCGAAATCCATTATGCGCGAACCGGGAGTGAATTTTATAAATTTCGCAAGCGCGAGAGAATGGAGAATATGGTTGACTTCAAGATTGTCGATATCTTTGCGCGATATGACATTGATCTTCGCATTCCATTCGGGATACTCCCATATCATTGTCTCGAACTGTTCTTTCTGCCTGTCTGTCAGGTCCGGAAAATATTTATTTATATGTTCTGTCATGTTTTACTGGGCTACTTACCTGCAAT
>DAAV01000077.1:0-7606 GCA_001701295.1 Bacteroidales bacterium H10 | reverse complement strand
AGTAAGTGATCAGATTAAACATATATCAGAAGTGCAGCCTATTTAGGGTGGATGTTTTAATTTGATCACTTACTTATGGGTTACTTGTTTGCATTTTACGATCTTATTTCATAATTTTGGCATTATGCTTATACTGATAGCCGAATCGAAGACTATGACCGCTTGCGACGGGAGCGTGAGTGAGGAAAAATATGAGTCCCACAGACCTGAATTTGAGGAGTATGCCGGGAGGATCATGGATTCTTTGCGAGGATCCTCGCCCGACAGGCTGGTGGAGGAGCTGGGGATAAGCGCGGCTTATTCCCGGAAACTTAGCCGCATGATTTATGAATTTCCAAACAAATCCCTTGGAGCGGAAGCTATCGAGGCATTTACCGGAGTCGTATTCAAGGCATTGGATTACAAATCGCTTGAGGACTCTGAAAAGCAGAGGCTCTCGCGTGATTTGCGCATAATATCGTCATTATATGGTTTGCTTAGGCCCGACGATATCGTCAAACCATATAGATTTGATTTTACCACTCACGTCGCGCCCGGAGACACTTCGCTGTCGGCATATTGGCGTCCTGCTGTGACGGAATCTCTTTTGCGCCTGCTCAAGAGGCAGGATTGCACGGATATACTTGATCTGCTTCCGGCTGACGCCGCGCGGTATATAGATTGGACCCGCATCCGAGAACGTGCCGGAATATGGAAAGCTTATTTCAGACAGATTGAAGAAAACGGAGCTATCCGTACGCCACATGCAGGTAAGCTTAAAACTCTCAGAGGCCGGTTTCTACGACACATAATACGGGAGAATATAAGTCATCCTTCCGGGCTTGACGGACTTGAAGGGAATGATTATGTGGTAAGCGGTGTGTTTCCTGAGACAGGCCGGATAATTATTGATACCATAGGCTGAGAAATATATGATTTAATTTGTGAACCCTGTTTAAAATTTGTACCTTTGCATGGAATTAGAGTTGGCGTTGAATAAAATAAGGATAAGACGCAGCTGTTTTTGTGACTATATACATACAGAAATATGGAATTAGAAGGAACAATAATTTTCGATCTTCCTCTTCAGGAAGGCGTGTCCAAGGCCGGACGCCCTTGGAAAAAGAAAGAATGGGTGCTTGAGACTCCCGGCATGTATCCGCGTCGTGTGAAATTTCACGTTTTCGGTGACCGTGTGGATATGCTTAATTTTGAAGTGGGTAAGAGCTATGCCGTTACTTTCGAGCTTGAAAGCCGCGAATTCAATGGACGCTGGTATACAGATGTGAATGTTCTTGCAGCTCGTCCTACTGACGGCGCTATGGCCGGACAGCCTGTATTCTCCCAGCCTGCGTCTCAGCCGTCTATGGGCAGCCCCATGCAGCAGCCCGCCTCTGTGGCACCTGCCCCGGATCCGTTTGCGGGAGCGGATAACAATACAGACGATCNNCTCCCGTTCTAAAATTATAAAATCGATATCATCAGGTCTATTGCAGACCTTCAAATATCACGTATGGCAGTATACGGCTTTTCGCTGTTTGCTGCCATTGTTTTTTTGTAGGCCAGAGATTAATGTAATTGAATTGTATAAGTGTATTATGATGCCTTCATAGGCAATATAATGCACTAAATGTGGCAATTTTAACATATTTTATCTTCAAATAATGTGTTTTTGCGTAAATTTTTTTGCTATTATTCTAATTTTTATTACTTTTGCGCAGTTTTAGTATAACGAATATGACATCTCAAAGCAATATGGACACCTCAAAAGCGTCTGATATAGCCAATAGAATTGCTCTGCTCGTAGAGACAAGCTGGGAAGTCTGCAACAAAGTGGGAGGCATCTATGCCGTCCTTTCCACAAAAGCCCGTGTACTGAACGAGGAGTTTGGCGAGAAACTGGCTTTCATAGGTCCGGACATATGGACTGCAGACAATCCTTCTCCATATTTCAAGGAGAGAAAAACTCTTTTTAAATCCGCATCTTCTAAACTTGATCTGCCCTGGGGCATCACCATACGCACAGGCCGCTGGAACATACCGGGTTCACCTCAGGTGATTCTGGTCAATCCCGGTGATACGGCGTCTCATCTCCCTGCCATATATGGCGAGATGTGGGAACGTTATGGTGTAGACTCGCTTCATGCCTACGGTGATTATGATGAATCCTGCGCATTCTCCGTGGCTTCGGCTATAGTGATAATGCGTCTTGCTGAATTCCTTAAGATAGATCCCGCGCGTGTAATGGCGCATTTTGACGAATGGACCACCGGCATGGGGCTTCTCTGGCTTAAGGCTCATTCTCCGGAATCATCCACGCTCTTCACTACCCATGCCACGAGCATTGGCCGCAGTATCTGCGGTAACGGCAAGCCTCTTTATGATCAGTTCCATCATTATGACGGTGATCAGATGGCGCATGAACTCAACATGGAGTCGAAACACTCTCTTGAGAAGCAGGCCGCCCACAATGCCGATTGTTTCACTACGGTCAGCAAGGTTACGGCAGCCGAGTGCTCGCAATTGCTGCGCCGTCCGGTCGATGTGGTGACTCCCAATGGTTTCGAACCCGATTTTGTGCCGAAGACGGTAAAATATAACCGGCTTCGTAAGGAAGGCCGTACACGCCTCCTGAAAATGGCCGGGCTTATGACTGGGCGGACGTATTCAGAATCTACATTTCTGATAGCGATGTCCGGACGCCATGAATATCGTAACAAAGGGCTGGATCTTTTTCTTGATACGGTTGCCGAGATCGACAGCCGCATACCCGAGGGATCCGAGGCATTGGCCTTTATTCTCGTGCCGGGCTGGGTAGACCGTCCTTCTCCTTCACTTAAAGCCGCTATGGAGAACGGATATGGAACTGTCGAGACAGATTATCTGACTCACCGCCTTCATAATGAGGATTCGGATGAAGTTTGCGTGAGGATACGCCAGTTGGCAGATGAAGGTCGGTTCCGTAATGTGAAAGTCATTTATGTGCCATGTTATCTTGACGGTAACGACGGCATAATCGGCATATCATATTATGATATACTTCCGGCGTTCGATCTCACACTCTTTCCTTCTTATTACGAGCCCTGGGGTTATACTCCTCTCGAGAGCGTGGCGTTTGGCGTCCCTACAGTCACTGACAATAAAGCCGGCTTCGGACAATGGGTGCTCGATAATTTCGCAAACGGCATAGACAATTGCGGAGTGAAAGTAGTGGAACGCAACGATTCCGACTATTTCAATTCCCGCGACGAGATCGCCTCTGCCGCTCTCGCATATCAGTCTTCTGATCCCAACGCGAGACTCCATGCGCGTAATATGGCTTTTCTGACCTCGGCCAAAACCGATTGGAAATACTTTATAGCCTATTATTACGAGGCATTCGGAATTGCGCTCTCAAAACATGGACAGGAAATTAAAAAACAAGAATAAAACCTTTATAATCAAGATAAACATATGAAACTTCAAGTCAGCAACACTAATCAGCCAGCATGGCGCAACATCACTGTCAGCGCTGAGATTCCCAAAGAACTCAAGGCTCTTGAAGAAATGTCCAAGAACCTTTGGTGGGTGTGGAACAGCAAAGGCAAACATCTATTCCGTGAACTCGATCATGATCTCTGGCGCAAGGTAGGCGAAAATCCTGTAATGCTCCTTCAGCAGCTCAGCTACGAGCGTTATAACGAGATTCTTGCCGACAAGAATCTTATGGACCAGATCGCCGATACTTACGCAGATTTCAAGGCATACATGAAAGTGCCTATGGACAATAAGATTCCTTCCGTGGCCTATTTCTCCATGGAATACGGTCTTTGCAACTGTCTTAAGATATATTCAGGTGGTCTCGGCGTATTGGCCGGCGACTATATCAAGCAGGCTTCCGACAGCCGTGTCAATATGACTGCAGTCGGTTTCCTATATAAATACGGCTATTTCTCTCAGTCTCTATCTATCGACGGGCAGCAGATCGCCAACTATGAGTCTCAGAATTTCGATCAGCTTCCTATCGAGGCTGTTCTTGGAGAGGACGGTCAGCCCATGATTCTCGAGGTTCCCTATCCGGGCCGTGTGGTTTACGCACATGTATGGCGTGTAAATGTCGGACGCATGAAGCTTTATCTTCTCGACACCGACCTCGACCGTAACTCCGAGTGGGACCGCGAGATCACACATAAGCTCTACGGCGGCGACTGGGAGAACCGTATCAAGCAGGAATACCTGCTCGGCATCGGCGGTATAATCATGCTCAACAAACTGGGTATAAAGACCGATCTATATCACTGTAACGAAGGTCATGCCGCACTTCTCAACCTGCAGCGTCTCGTTGATTTCGTCAACAATGACCATCTTCCTTTCAATGTGGCGCTCGAGATGGTACGCGCATCTTCGCTCTATACGGTGCATACCCCTGTTCCCGCAGGTCACGACTACTTCGAGGAGTCTCTCTTCGGCAAATACATGGGTGAGTTCCCCGCCAAACTCGGCATCTCCTGGAGCGATCTCATGAACATGGGCCGCGAGAATCCCGATACAAACGAGCGTTTCTCAATGAGCGTATTCGCCCTCAATACATGTCAGGAGGCCAACGGTGTCAGCTGGCTCCACGGTGAGGTTTCGAAGAAGATGTTCGCGGGCGTATGGAAAGGCTATGCTCCCGAAGAGTCTCATGTCGGCTATGTCACCAACGGTGTCCACATGCCTACCTGGGCTGCGTCGGAGTGGAAAGCTTTCTATGGCGATCATCTCAATCCCGAACTTTTCCACGACCAGAGCAATCCCAAAATGTGGGAGAACATCTTCAATGTTCCCGACGAGGATATCTGGGAAATGCGCATGACCCTCAAGAACAAGTTCATCAACTTTGTCAAGAAAGATTTCAAAGAGAAATGGCTCAAGAACCAGGGTGATCCCACAGAGGTGATGAAGATTGTCGACAAGATCAATCCCAATGCTCTCATCATCGGTTTCGCACGTCGTTTCGCCACATACAAGCGCGCGCATCTTCTTTTCACAGACCTTGACCGTCTGGCCAAGATCGTCAACAATGAGAAGTATCCTGTGCAGTTCATCTTCTCGGGTAAGGCTCACCCCGCCGACGGCGCAGGCCAGGGCCTTATCAAGCGCATCACCGAGATTTCCAAGATGCCTCAGTTCTCGGGCAAGATCATCTTCCTTGAGGATTACAACATGATCGTTGCAAAACGCCTCGTATCGGGTGTCGACATCTGGCTGAACACTCCGACTCGCCCTCTTGAGGCTTCCGGCACATCAGGCGAGAAGGCCGAGATGAACGGTGTGCTCAACTTCTCCGTGCTCGACGGCTGGTGGTATGAGGGCTACCGTCTGGATGAGAAAGCCGGATGGGCTCTCACTGACAAACGCACTTATACCGATCAGTCACAGCAGGACAAACTTGATGCCGCTACAATCTATTCGATGCTTGAGAACGAGATCGTGCCTCTTTATTTCGCAAAGAACAGCAAGGGATATTCTGCCGAGTGGATTCAGTATATCAAGCGTTCTATAGGTCACATAGCGCCGATCTTCACCATGAAGCGTCAGCTTGATGACTATATCAGCCGCTTCTACGAGCCTGAGGCAAACCGTTCACACAAGCTTGCCAAAGATGACTTCAAACTCGCCCGCGAGATCGTTGCATGGAAAGAGAATGTTGTTTCCAAATGGGACAGCATCGAAATTCTTTCGAGTGAATTCCATGACGAGAGCGGCAACAACGGTGTGTGCCGTGCCGGTGATCGTTTCACAGCCAAGGCTGTTATCAACACGCGTGGCCTCGGTGATTCTGTAGGTGTGGAACTTGTGATATATTCCGACAAGGACGGAGAGAGCAAGTATCTGAAACGCGAGGAACTCAAGCTCGTAAAGAAAGACGGAGACATCTGCACTTATGAGCTTAAGGACCAGATGCGTGAGGCCGGAGTCTACCGCTTCGCGTTCCGTATGTATCCGAAGAACTCAAATCTGCCCCACCGTCAGGACTTCGCTTATGTACGTTGGTTCTAAATTGAGATTTTTCCAGAATCATATAATAAAGAAAGCAGCCGGAAGGCTGCTTTNNAATTGAGATTTTTACATTATTATATGATATTGTAGTTAGAGAGAGAACATTACCTGGAACTGTATTCGGTTGTCATGAGCGCTGCCCATGTCCCAGCTCTTTCGGTAGCCGTAGTCATATTCAAGTCCGAGCTGGAAATAAGATGAAAGATTGTAGAACACATTGGCAGCTCCGTAATATCCGTATTTATAGTTGTTGATCTCGCCGTCAGTGGCCTCGTGCTCCGCATAATCCGATACATGCCATATACGAGCCTGCGATCCCATGACATTTATCTGCCATTTGTCATTGATGTTGTAAGTCATGGCCGCGCTCCAGCCCATCATAGGAGTGGGGGTCATGTGGCCCGGATGGTCGTTTTTAGGGACGAACGATATCGGCATTCCGGCAAGGTCCTGTATATATGCGCCTATGCCCTTGCCGTACGTGGCCTGCAGATAGAAAATAAGAGGTTTTACAGGGTTGATGTTGCCGCTGAGCGACAGACCCCATCCTAAAGTGGTGCAGCGGTGGTCGTGAAGCAGATCCCTGTAGATCATCGGACGCAGAATTCCTGACAGGCGTATCCGGTTCATGGGGTCGGCTCCCCATTCCGCATACAGAGGAATATCGGGCGCCTGAAAACTGTAGGCTTCCGGATCGCATACCGCTTCCCCCTCGATATTTCTTCCTGCCCAGGTCTTGTAGTCTTTACCCCAGTAATGACCGGATGCCGAGTAATACGTAGGCATGTCGAGTCCGATTCCGAAACTGAATCCCTTGAACGATGGCGAGACATATCCTATCTCATTCACGGTATTGGCGACAAGACCGTTGGGACCTTGCGGATCAATAGTGGGAGGCACCACAGACTCATCCTGAAAGAGAGAATGCTTAAGACCTGCGGTCAGACCTCTCCATGTCACGTAGGCCTTGTTGAGTTCAATTGTCTTGTCATTGCCGTTGGTCGCCAGTTTTATATATCCTGTTATCTGGTCCTTGGTACCGCCGAATCCGACTACCTGCAGGTCTATGCTGGCATTGAGTGCATTTATGAAGAAGTCGGATTTACGCCCGGACACGGATGGTATCGCGATCTGGCTCGGTACGAAATTTATTCCCGCTCCCTCCTGCTTGTAAAGATCACTCCCGAGATCCGCACCGCAGATAGGATTGATCTGGGCGCCTATCGTCATGACGAACTTATTGTTGGCGGTATGAATGGCGAAGTGGGGTACCGGAATTTCATTGACATTTTTGGAACGGTCTTTTTCCAATATGTTGTACACTGTCGTGTCCTGGCTTGTCTTCACAAATGACACGCGGTTGCCGGCATCATCTTTTATCTCGGGAATGTCTTGCGCATAAGCGCTGACAGTTGTCGCCGCGAGAATGGCACAAAGTGCCGGTTTCAGGTTTTCTTTCATTTTGCAATTGGATAGACTGTTTAACTTCTAAACGCCTGAAACACCATATTGTTTTAACACTATCGCCCGCTTTCATTTCGAAAGCGGGCGATAATATTAAAAATTTATTTGAAAGTATAACCGAAACTCAGATAGGGCCGCAATA
>DAAV01000041.1:39276-41714 GCA_001701295.1 Bacteroidales bacterium H10 | reverse complement strand
TGTTTGGGAACACGCTTATTATCGTGATTACCAGAACCGGAGAGCGGAATATCTACATAATCTATGGGAAATAGTGGATTGGGATGTAATCGATGAAAGATATGGAATCTAATGAAAGTTCATATAAATAAAAAGAAAGCAACCGGAATTAGTGGTTGCTTTCTTTTTATTTATGTATCTGCCATCTTACAGCAAAGATGGTTTATGCTTTTCAGAAAACGGAGAGAAAAAAATCCGCGTAGATATTATCCGGAGAGGCGATTCGTTTTTTAAGTCGTGATTTCCGTTTGTACACCACATCCATACTCTCTCCTATCAGTAACGCGATGGTCCGTGATGAAAGATTTGAGGCAAGAAATACCATGAGTCTGTATTCGTCCGGTTTGAGTTCGGGAAGTACCTCGCGTAATTTTACGAGCATATTGTTCCGACAATCATTTACTGCCTTTTCCATTTCCAGAAAAAGTTCATTGTCATTTCTGATAGAATCTATCTGTTGTCTGACCTTTTCTACTATTACCTTTTGTTGCGCCTTTGTTCCACTTGATTCATAATAAGTACAGCACAGGTCATCAAGCGTATTGAATCTGCCGCGAATCGAATCCTCAAGCTTATGTTCAAGTCTATTGCATACGTTCTGCTGACGGGATATCTCATCCTTCAGGCACGAAGCTTCGGACATAAGCGTATCAGATTGCATCCTTTTTATTTTCAGATTCTTCCGTTGCCAGATAATTATTCCGCAGCAGCACAACAGTACAGCAAATGCGATCCATAAAATCTGCCGCTTTTTCATACGTTCTTTATAAAGCATGTACTCTTTCTCTTTCTGAAGGTAGAGGGCGGAAGCAAGATCGTTGTCCTGACCTTGGTGCAACAGCAGTGTTTTCAGGCCGGATGCATGAAGCAGTCGTTCCCGGTCCCCCTTGTTTCCATAATATTCTATAGCGATATTGACTATAGTGTCAGTGGGTGCGGTTATACGGTTGGCCACAAGTGCTTCAGAGTAAAGCAATGCCCACCGCGCCATAATTGAAGAATCATTGAAACAAGATACATCATATTCGTTCAGTTTTGCCATAGCGGCGGCAGGATCCTCAAATAATAACCGTTCTGCATTATCAAGATCCTTGCTATCGGATGTCCCTGAACAGGAACATCCGACTAATACAAGTGCAATGATTATATAAAATAGACTCCTCATCGGCATTCATGACTAATGATTTACAAAATTACGAAAATAATGTCACAACACAAACTACTTATTTTATTTGCCATTATTTTATAAAATTATAGCTCAAATGTATGTTAAAATTAGTAAATAATATTCTTGAGAATGGATGATTTATTAATTTTACAATAAATATCATTTAGACATGTGTAAGTTACAATTAATTTCCACAGTATTGATTGCTGTTGCTGCCGTAATGACAGCCAATGATTCATATGCCACGTTGGTCGTCTCGTCATCTACAGGAGATGCATTGCCAAAATCATCAATTTTTGACCGGAAAGGAAATTTAATCGGTCTGGGAAATGATGACGGGACAATCCCGCAACTCCCATTGGCATCATATCCGTTAACTATAAGATATCTCGGCTTTTCACCGGTCATTGTCACGGATCCGTCAGCAGACAGGATCGAACTGCAGGAACTCGATTATGATCTTCCGGAAATCGTTATTGACACACAAAGTCATAACATAGTTCATCTGTTGGGTTATATGCGGGAATATTCGACGATGTCTGATTCAAAAGATACAGTACTGCTGTTCAGTGAAAAAATTGTAGACTTTATGGTACCCCAAGGGAAGGTCAAAAAATTCAAAGGCTGGAAATCTCCAAGAATTCTTGCAAGCCGGGATTATTATCGGTTTACAAATTCGGAAGGGTTGGATAGTGTGAGCGATAAGTTTGACGATGACTTTTCCTGGTTGAGCTTTATGGATATTCTTTCAAAGAAGATCAAAGTGCCTGAATCAATTATCAATGAGGAGGTAAAACTTGATACTATACAAGGGAAACATGGAGCACAAATGATATGGAGGAAAGTCGGAGAGAGTTATTTTCTGGATATGGATATGCTTGCTGACAAAAAGGATCATAAGTGGTCGCCTGCGATTCTGAAACTATTCGGACTTACTACGGAGTTTATCAAACTTGATTCATCATATACCTTCTCGGATTTACAGACAGGAGAAGTATCTACAGAAAATATTGCTCAATCGTCATTCTGTATCGAAGCATTATGTAAAGGCAAGGTATTCAGATGGGCAACCGGAAACAAAGACCCGTTCAGAATCAGATCATATTATGAATTCTTTGTCACTGACCGCGAATTTCTCAGTGTTGAAGACGCATTGGAATGGAAAGATAATCCGGAGGCGAGAAACATAAGCATTACTCCACCTCCGGGAATCCCCCCACTTGAACCATAT
>DAAV01000041.1:37248-39221 GCA_001701295.1 Bacteroidales bacterium H10 | reverse complement strand
TGTTGGGTTCGGTGATCGGCTTGGTGGTACGCCATATTCCTCATAACTGGAATGATGTTTTTCTCGGTTTCTGCGCGGGGATGATGCTCACGGCCTCGATTGTATGTCTCATTGTTCCTGCCGTTGATATGTGTAGTCCTGTGGCATGGTGGCAGATAGTGGCCGGCGTAGCGACAGGAGTGGCTTTAATAGGAATACTTGACAGATTCATGCCGCATCTGCACCATTTGTCCGGCTTGAAAGAAGACGAGATGCATAAAAACAACGCGTCACTCAACAGGACTCTCCTATTCGTGATGGCTATAGCAATCCATAAACTTCCTGAAGGTCTGGCAACAGGAATTTCCTTCAACGGAGATCAGGGAAATGCAGTTGCCGTAGCAATAACCATTGCATTACAGAATATTCCCGAAGGCATGGTCGTGGTGACTCCATTGCTTATGGCCGGAGTGAGATTCAGGAATACTGCAATGATAGCATTCAGCGTCGCCGTGCTTGAAGTGGCAGGTGTTTTTGCCGGATTTTTTATAGGTGACATATCATCGCTGTTCCTTCCGTTCATGCTTTCGACAGCCGGAGGCGCGATGCTTTACGTGATAAGCGACGAGATGATTCCCGAAACCCATTCGCACGGATATCAGAAACAGGCTACATACGCGCTTGTCGTAGGTGTGCTCACAATGCTTTTTATCGAAGTGTGTGTATAGTGGTAAGCTGTTTCCGCAAGGGCCGATCCATTAAAATGCAAAATGCAGAGAGAATCTCAATCCTGAATCTGGCGCACCAGGTTTGCCTCGATAGCTTAGGCGCCAGATATACTCAAGACGTAGGAACGTAAGGATGTTGTCAATTCCCGCCCCGATCTCCATATAAGGTGTTTTGCCCATAATCTGAGTCACATTTCCTTCGGGAAATCGGAAAAGATTGTCATTATATGCCGGATTATTCTTTTTAGTGAGGTTTCCGGCAAAGCCTTTGAATGTGAATACCTCCCGGAGATGCAGTTTTTTAATCAATGGGATTCTGTTGAATATCAGACCGTTAAGATTATAATTAAGATCAAGCGACACATATTGGTCCATTGCGAACTCCATTGGATTCAACAGACTGAATGTCTCGGACTGTACAGTATAGGCTACATTGGCGTTCTGCCACAGGAGTGCGGGAAACTGAACCTGATTCCACAGTTTGGCAGCCTTGAAAATTACATCGGCATAACCGAACGCCGAGAACCAGAATCGTTTCTGCAGACAGAATTCAGTGAGATTAAGCGTGTATTCCGATCCAAAGAGCCCTTTGGGTCCGAATGAATGGGCAAGAGTCAGACAAATAGCGTCTCTGTTTATGTTGCGGCGATCATTATATGTCTGCATGAATTTCTCCCCCGGAGCATATCGAAGCTGGATTCTCATACTGTTCTGGGTATAAGCAGACACATTTTTTCCGGCTGCATTTATAAATTGTACATAAGGCGATGATTCCTGGCGCTGATGGATTACAGAGGCATTTAATGACAGATTATTGTGCCACTCGATATTATATTCGAGTTTGGCAAGTCTCTCATAAGTGGAAAGATTACTCTCATGTCGTTTTACTGAATTCAGAAGATTACTTGCGGAATTCGTCATATAGTGCTGTCCCAGCTTGTTTACATCGTAACGGTAAGTGGCGCGGATACNNTTATCGGGAATTCACGCGAGTGATATTTCTTTTTATTGAAGGAATATTCAATTTCGGCATTATACTTCCATTTATGATCCCTGAATCCATATGCCACATATCCACGCCCGAACAATCTGTCATTAAGATTGGCGGTGGTGAGGCCCCCCGCTGCAAGCCGTAAGCCCTCTGTAGCATTGTAGCTGATAAAAGAGTCGATAGGTCCGAAATCAAATTTACTCTTTTTGCCTGTGGTCACATATCCTTTTACCACAAGTTCGACTGCTTTGGATGTCCAATATATAAGAGGAAAT
>DAAV01000041.1:27146-37202 GCA_001701295.1 Bacteroidales bacterium H10 | reverse complement strand
TCTCTACTGTCCGCCTCGTCTATTACAAAAACATTTCCTAATTTGTTGTAGAATTCTTTCAGATCCTCCCGTTTGTCATAGGATTGGTTTTCATATCGTGACTGACGTGCCATGTATGCCTGCCCGACCGATCCGGCGATATGAAGTTCCACAACCATATCGTCGAGAGTCTTATGAGTGTATCCGAGTGAGTCTTTACGGAAATTCTGACTCAGATACATATTCTCGACATAGTTGACATTTGCGGCCTTGGGAAGACGCATCATCACACGACGCACGTATTTGACCGAGTCTTCTACAGGAATGTATAATTTGCCGTTGAACCCCATAGACTCGGGATTATGAGGCGCAAATGACAGCTCGACACAACGGTCATTTCCTATCATGACCGTATCGACGATGTGATACATGTAATAATCGGCTCCGATTGCCGACAGCGGACTTACGAAACGGTTCCGCATCACGGGTATGTCATTGGCATATACATCCACTTCCCGAAGCACGTCTTCAAAAAGAGCACGTGTGTAACTCTGGTCGAGCGATTTGTCAACGCCATTGTTCCTTTGTGCCGTCACAATTTCTTTATCCGTGCCGGCAGATGTGGTGATCCTGGTGGTAAGTTTTTCTTTCATGGAAAGATCAAGAATGCGCTTTCCGGTCCAGATGCCTGTATCGACCAATTCCGCTATTGCCTTGAACTTTCCTTTTACTTGCCCGTCCTCTCCAGGAAGATATCCACGGTAGTTATTAAGACCGAGAACCATCTTGTCATACCGATCATAACTGTAGAACCGAGACTGCACAGGATCATGCTTTTGCCTGTCGGCACGCACTCTGCGCATAAGATCTACAGCAGGATTGTTTTTTTTTGAATATTTCTGTTTCTTCGGTTTAACTACTATTTCCACGAGTTCCGTGGTGGAAGGAGACATAAAAAAACGCAATGTGTCTTTACCGGAGCCGACGGTGCGGCTGTTGGGCAAGTAGCCGAGCGAAGTCACATCAAGACACGACCCGGATGGTAAATATAAAGAAAACACACCGTTGATATCGGTAGTAGTGCCGATTTTATTCTCTTTTGAATAGACATTTACAAAGGAAAGAGGCTCGCCACTGACAGAATCCACTACAAAACCCACGACTTTTATATTTGCAGACCTCTTTGGTTTCGTCTGTGCATGAGCCGGGTGAAACACAAAAGTGGATATGACAAGAATAATCAGGAATAACGTATTAAGGTATGTGCGGTCAGTTATTTTAATCATATCATAAGCTTGATAACTCAAGATGTAGATCAAGAATTATTCCTGATATCGGCAATATTTGTTAATTTTGTAAAATTAACAGTTTCTAAAACGAAGTGATTCAATTTTACGAAAAAAGAAATCATTATTGATGATTCTCGTAAATAGAAAAACGGTTAAGCTTAGTCATTATTATAAATTTACCACAATAGCTTCTTGATGGCACTCGAAATTGAACACAAATATCTTGTAAAAGATAATAATTACCTTGATATGGAGACATCCGTAAAATATATATGTCAAGGCTATCTGTCACGTGATCCGCACCGTACGGTACGTGTCAGAACTGTAGACAATAAAGGATATATAACTGTCAAGGGATTATCGACAGGAGATATACGGGCTGAATTTGAATATGAAATACCTGTTGCAGACGCCCGGGAACTTCTGGACATGTGCATTCGGCCTATACTTGAAAAACGCAGGCATATAGTTCCTTACGCCGGAAAAATATGGGAAGTAGATGAATTTTTGGGACACCTCTTTCCTCTTGTGACAGCGGAAATAGAACTGTCTTCACCGGAAGAGAAATATGAACTTCCCTCATTCATCGGTCAGAACGTCACGGGAGATCCCGCATATTACAACTCTAATCTCATAAAATCAGAACCTATGTAAAAAAGTCGGTATGCCAATTTGCATACCGACTGAAATCATTTTCCTGTTATTTTCTGTCCCAGGTAATCTTGCGTAAATTATCTGATTACCTTTTTTACATATACCTTGTCGTTATCAAATGAAATCTGAATCATATATATACCATTGGCATATTTGTCAAGGCTGACTTCAGTATCTCTACCTGATTCCAGAACTTTGCCTGAAAGATCCATAATATTGTAATCAGCAGGAATGTTCCATATGCACCGTCCCTCTCTGACTGTAACATCTGATTCGGTGTTGACAGCATTGACGGAGGAAGACAAAGGTTTGGGATATTTTGTTTTCATCTCAATACCGTCCACTTCATATTCCAGAACATATTCATTTACATCGCTGATATTGAAATTCGTCCGGATAATACCGTTGGCATCCGGTTCGCCCGCGAACTCATTATTGATCATGAGACGCAAGAATTTGACACGTGTTCCAAGTTCAGAATTGACTCCTACAATAAACTTGTCATTTTCTTTCCATGAAACTATACTGAACATCTCAAAAAGAGCGCAATTATGATCAATGACATCTATATAGTTTTCTCTGGTTCCTCCGGGGATATAATAATGGGCGCCAGGTACAATATACTGATATTTGTCGGTGCCTTTATTATTGATCATCGAATAGCTTTCGCAATAGATTATCGGACGCAGATATGCATTGTCGGATGAAAGGAACATCTGATTCAGAGGCCAGCTTTGAGAGACGGCGTCAGTCGTTTTTACGTAAACATTAATGGTGTGGTTACCTGAATCATACACAAAAGCATGCCCGGTATTGTTACCTATGGAGAACGCACCGATAACCAGTGTTTCAATTGATGAGTTTATTCCGAAATTAGGATAATCGGGCACCATTGCCGACCAGAAACTTGTAAACCTCGGCAAAATCACGGTTTTGAGATTCGGGCAATCGGGAGTAAACATCGTCCTAATACTTAGAGGGTTGCTGGTATTATTCACTATGAGTCCCGACATATCTATCTTTACGAGCTCATTACATCCGGCAAACATTGCATATCCTGTATCTATTCCATCATATGGAACCGTACCTGCACCGAATTTCACTTCATTGAAACCACACCCGGCAAATATGCTGTCGCCATCGAAAGTCATGTCCGGACGAAAATTAAAACTCTTGAGTTTCGAACATCCTTTGAAAGCGCAATTCCCGAATTTAGTTGTTCCCAAAGCCGTCACACTAGACAATTGTTTGCTGTCGCGGGCGAAATTTTTGGGAAGGTTTATCGAATATGGCAATACCAGCGATGTAAGTCGAAGACAGTTACTGAATGCGCCCTCTTCTATCAGGATATTGCGTGACGGAAGCTCTATCTTTGTAAGTCCGCAGTTATAGAACGCCTTTGACTCTATTTTATCTACCGAACCGAAATCAAGCGAATAAAGATTATGAGTATTGGCAAATGCATTATCTCCGATCTCGGTCACCCCCTGCGGAATAGCGAATGAACCTCCGCTTCGTTTAGGAGGATAAGACAGGATTTTAGTTTTTTCTTCGTTATATAATATTCCATTAGATACGGAATATCCTTTTGCATTCTCTCCTTCTTTAAAAGAAGAAAGATTAGGCATATAGTTGAAGCCGGCATTATTTGCCAATGCAAACATGTTTGGAGATAATGTTATAGTCGTGATTGTAGTATTCCCGGAGAATGCGTCCGGACAAATATCCATTATGGATTTAGACAGACTCAAGGATGAACCGGACTTGAGTTCGATCGCCGATGGAACCCTTACTATAAAATTCCCACCTTTTTTTACAAGAATGCCAGCTTCCGTAGCAGAGAATACCGTATTGCCTGATGCGACAATAAATTTTTTCAACTTTGGACAATTGAAGAAATTATAACAGCTTGCCAGATAATATTCATTTGTATCTCCTATTTTTGTAATATTTGCAGGAATAGTAATTTCTGTAACTTCAGTCAGATTGTCTAGAGCATGAGGAGCAATGTTTGTCACTTTATAGGTAATTCCATCTTTCTCATATGTCTCTTTGAGTGTCAGTTTACCGGAAGTCGGCTGATTTCCGCCCCAACTTAGGAGAGTACATGTTTTATTTTTTGAATCGAGATTGCCGTAAGTATAAGTAATGGCATTCGAATAAAATGCCGGCAGAATCAATATCAGTGCCGACAAAAATTTTCTTTTCATAAGTTATAGTTTAGATTAAATCGCCGCAAAGTTAAATGATAAATTTTCCACATCACCTATATGTTATGCGCCAGTTTGTGAAAATAGACCTTATATTGACTATAAAAATATTTATGCGGGCATCTGCAAATTTAAAATAAGGTCTATATTCAGTATATAATCGGTCTATTTACACTATATAGTTAAAGTTAATATCCTGATTTGTCAACTTTTTACTAATTTTGTACATTGAAATGAAGAAAAGNNATATTATTTCTGACATTGCTTGTGTCGACTGTTTTGTGTATATCGTGTAATGAACCGAGAGCCCATCTTGATCCTTACGGATGGCATTCGATGGAACACACTTTTGATTCTCTTACTCTTGAGGCAGAGAATCGTTTCATTAACTGTGAGGCTCTGGATTCTTTGATAATTCCTGTCAGACGTATGTCTGAGATTTCTTCAGCAAATCCTAAAAATCGGCAGATGAAGGCAAGAACCCTGTTCTGGCAAGGTCGTATAGAATATAATTCAGGCAATACAGATGAAGGGCTGGAAATGATGAGGCAGGCACTCCTAATGACGGACTCTGCCAAGTATCCCTATGATTATCACAGGATATCATGGACCATGGATATGGATTATCATGAGCCTACACTCGAAAGATACCGTCATTTGCTTAATGAAACAGAATTTTTCAATCAAAGCGGAGACAAGCCCGTCACGGCAGAGCTTGCCATGGAGACGGGAACATTTTTGAATGATATAGGCGATACCGAACATGGGATTCCATACCTTGTCATGGCGGATTCCCTTATGGGGATTGCAGGATTAAAGGAGCATATATCCAATAACAGAATCAATCATGCAAACGCTCTTGTTGTTCAAGGTGATTCCACCGGAGCCATACGACTGTTCAACGCAATTCTGTCGGATAAAGTAAATCCTGTAGCGTCCCGTGCTCGCGATGTCGTGCTTGGAAACCTTTATGAACTCACAGGAGATACTGCGGCTCTTTATGAAGCCTATGCCCTTTCCCGATTGCGATATAATATGGAAGAAGACCAGTGTATGTATGAAAACCGGCTGGCTGAATTAAAACTGGGATCGGGTGATATGGATTCGGCCAGATATTATCATGGACTCGCCGGGAAAAATCTGGAATACGTAGGACGCCCTGATGTGAGACTTGATTATATCAAGATGAAATATCGTCTGTTTGATCTGGATGCAAAAAGCGACAGTGCCTACAAATATCTTTTAATGCATTCTGAGATAAAAGATAAAATAACAGAGGAAAACAACAGGGATGAAATCAAAAGGTCTAATCTCGCTTTTGATATAGAGAGATCCAGGCTGCGCGCCGATATGGAAAAACGGAGGGCCCTGATTCTGTTTTTATCCATTATATTCGCAATGGTTCTCTTCGGCGGAATAATCGGTATATGCTTTTATAGACGGTTACAGAGACAGCGTCTTGAGAAATTGCGAACATCTCTTGATCTTGAAAGATCCAATCGTAAGATACTCGCCATGCAGATTGTGCTTGAGGAGAAAGAAGTCCTGTTGAACAAAATGAATAAGGAAATGAAAGAGATGTCGAAACAGGGAGAAATCAGTTCGATAGCTGCAAAGAAAATAGGCAACTCGATGAAAGTGCATATGTGTGCAGAGCAACAACGGGAAAGTTTTATGGAGACATTTGAAAATTTATCTCCCGATTTCGCCTCTCATATAAAGAGCAAATATCCTGACATGACAGAATCTGATATCAGACTGGCATCCTATATTGCCATCGGAATGGATAATAAACATATCTCCCGCGTCATGTCTATCCGTCCCGAATCGGTCAAACAGGCGCGCTGGAGACTACGTGTTAAAATAGGACTTGTCAAAGGAGAGTCTCTCGATGACTTTTTAAAAGAACTGGCTAAAGAAAGTTGACCTTCGAAGAAATGGCCGAGGGTGTATCATTTCCTTTTGTTTAAGGCTCCAAGTATCTCATTCAGACTTTCTTTCGTTTCGGTAAGAAGATCTATGATCTCAAGGCGCCGTGATACATTCTTGCGGTTTGACCGGAGTTCTTCTTTTGCAGCCTCTATCCTGAGTCCTTTCACTTTGACAAGATAATGTATCATGCGTAGGATGCGGATATCATCGGGTCGATAGTAACGTTGATTAGACCGGCTTCGCTTCGGCATGATCTCAGGGAATTCCGATTCCCAATACCGTAACGTGCTGGTAGGCACACCAAGGAGTTCCGATACATCGCGTATCTTATAAAACTGCTTGTCCAAGTCTTTAATATAGCCATTATCTTCCATAAGGTAGCTCAATATTGTCAATCCATTACATGACCTGCATTTTCGGCTTCACGAACCATTTCCGCATATTGTTCAGGTGTCACATCCATAAAATAATAGTTTACCGGGTTCTGCGGTTCGTCTTTGAAACGCACTTCATAATGCAGGTGGGGGCCTGTGGATTTTCCCGTAGACCCCTCCTTCCCGATAAGATCGCCACGTTTGACATCCTGTCCCGGTTTTACAAGTATCTCACTCAGATGTGCATATCGGGTCATATAATTATACCCGTGCGAGAGATCGATGCAATTGCCATAACCGCTTTTTCTTTCCGCGACTTCCACAACTCCGTCTCCTGTCGCGTATACGGGCGTTCCGGTTTTTGCAGCGAAATCAAGACCCGCGTGAAATTTGGTAGAGCCATACACCGGATCCCTTCTGTATCCATATCCCGATGACATGGTGTAATCCTTTATGTCAATCGGTATTATGGAAGGGATATGAGCGAGTTTGGCTTTCTGCTTCCCGGCCTCGGATCTTAATTGGTCGAACGATATGGATTGGGCATACAATTGCCTGTCGAACAAATCAAGACGCTGGGTCAGCAGCTTTACCAGATCCGCATCCTGAAGTTTCTGGATTTCCTTGTATCTTTTCTCATTGTCGAGTCCGGCAAAACGCTGACTCCTTGACATGGGTTCCATCTGCATCATGACACGATAGAAATTGTCATCACGATTCTGGATATCACCCATGATTTTCAAAGAATTGTCAAGACGGCGNNTATTGACTTTTGAGCATAGCATTTTCACGTCGCAGATTATCTTCGGTCGGAGTGCCGAACATATAGAAAACGATAAGATACAGCAATGTGCCGAAGACAATGGAACCTCCGGTGAAAATCAGTATCCTTGAAAGCCTCGATCTGAACGAAGGATATACTCTTTCGAAATTGTCGGTATCAGGATTATATCTGTAAATAACGTTGCGTTTCATCAGCCAGAAAGCTATAAGCCCTATCCGACAACGAAATTACAAAATATTCACCTACTTTCAAAATGCAGGGAAATAAAACATCAAAAACATTTCCACTATTTCGTCATATATGATTTTTTACTTATTTTTGCATTAAAACGCAAATGGATAAAGCTATGCGGGTACGATTTCATATTTTTACAATCCTTTTGTCTACGGTTCTGGCAACAGCCTGGGCCGATGTATCAGTTGTGTATGATTCTCTGATAAATGTTCTGGATAATTCCATAGATAACAGAAAGCCTTATATAGAAGCAAAAGAGAATACACTCCATCAATTACGAACACTGGTCTCAGAGGCCAAAGATCCCCGCAGTCAATTCGAATCTTTAGGCCATCTTCTTGATGAATACGCTTCTTACAATACGGACTCTTCTTTAAATATCTGTGAAGAGAGACTGCGTCTTTCCCGTAATATCGATGACCGGGATCTGCATACCCAGGCAAAAANNATCCTTGGGCTAACCGGATTATATAAAGAATCACTTGATGTTCTCGATTCGATTCCGAGAAATACCATTCCCGATTATCTTGTTCCCTTCCTATATCATATCAAACGATCTGTCTATGGATTCATGTCGGATTATTCTATCCGTCATAGCGAAAAAGAAAAATATGCACGTCTGACATCCGCATACAGGGATTCTTTGATAAGTGTCAATCCTGAGGGGTCTATTTATCATGCAATAATACTTGCTGACAAACTCAATAATGAAGGAAAACCGGCTGAGGGAGAAAAGATCCTTTTGAAATGGCTTTCAGACAATCCGGATGCCGATACGCATAGCAGGGCCATCCTCGCCTATACACTATCCGAGTCCTACGGAATGCTCGGACAAAGAGAAAATGAAAAAGAGCAACTTGCCATTTCTGCCATTGCGGATATGGAATCTGCCGTAAGAGAGTATGTATCGCTCAGGAAGCTTGCCATAATGCTATATGAGGACGGTGATATAGAGCGTGCCTACCGTTATCTTAAACAATGCATGGAAGATGCTGTCTATTGCAATGCGCGGTTAAGACAGGTTGAGATCAATGATGTATTCCCTATCGTCAATGAAGTATATCTTCATACAATAGAGAAACAACAGAACCGGCTCCGACTTTTTCTTGTATTGATATCCTTATTGACCATCGCTTTGCTTGTCGCATATTTTGCAGTTGTCAAGCAGATGAGAAAAGCAAGAAAGGCTCGTAAAGAGGTAGATGACGCAAATATCAGACTTTCCAGAATGAACTCCGAATTGAAGGAACTGATAGAAAGGCTTCGCGAAGCAAATCGGGAGATTGCTGAAAATTCCCGGCTTAAAGAAGAGTATATCGGCGGGTATATGGATCAGTGTTCGATCTATATAGATAAACTTGACACATTCCGTAAAAAATTAAGTAATCGCCTTGCATCGGGCAAAACATCGGAAGTAAAGGATATGCTCAGATCATCCGATATGATCGATGAGGAACTGAAAGCCTTTTATGCACATTTTGATCATACGTTCCTGAGGCTGTTTCCATCTTTTATAGACGATTTCAATTCGCTCCTTCTTGCCGATAAAAGAATTGAGCCGAAGACAGAAGGAAGGCTTAACACGGAATTGCGGATTTTCGCACTTATAAGACTTGGAATCACCGACAGTGTCAAGATTGCGAATTTCCTTCGTTATTCGGTGACAACTATATATAACTACAGGACAAAAGTACGGAACAAGGCAGCCGGGAACCGTGATGCACTCGAACAAAAATTAATGGAAATTGGGACGACTTTCGATAAAAAAAGCAAGTCATAGGCTCAACTTGGACTCATAAACCACTACATTTTAGACTTGTATAAATTTGTACAACATGCTTTATATTAGCATGTTGTATTTTTATATATGCTATATATCACTACTTTATGCCTATCATGTCTTTTTCATGGAGGCATACATTTGTAATTTTGCATCGATTAACCTGACAAGCGCGTCGGATAAGATGACAGATTCATATTATCCGATTCTATGTTTTGAAACATCATTAATTAAAATCCATATCATGAACCCAAAAATTTACAAAAGATTTCTTATGTTTCTGATGGTGTTTATGACACTCTTTCCAATAAGTGTCATGGCACAGCAGAACACAGTGACAGGAACAGTCACGGACTCCGATGGAGAACCTCTTATCGGAGCGTCAGTAATTGTAAAAGGCACCGCTACCGGTACCGCTACGGATCTGGACGGAAATTTTACCGTCAAGGCCGGTCCGCTCGCTACTCTTCAGATATCCTATCTTGGATATAAGACTAAAGATGTGGCTCTCGAGGGTCGGACCAATGTGAATGTCGTACTTGAGGAAAATACCGATATGCTCGATGAAGTTGTGGTTGTCGGGTACGGACAAATGAAAAAATCCGATCTTACCGGAGCGGTCGGATCCCTCGGCGGCGGAGAAATCAGAGAGACGCCCGTTAATAATCTCGGATCAGCTATTCAGGGTAAGATCGCCGGCGTACAGATCATAGACGCCGCCAAGCCCGGAGACAATGTAAACATAAAGATCCGTGGTCTCGGTTCGATCAATCAATGTGATCCTCTTGTCGTGATCGATGGAGTACCCACCGATATGGGG
>DAAV01000041.1:23899-27125 GCA_001701295.1 Bacteroidales bacterium H10 | reverse complement strand
CCACAGCCATCTATGGATCGCGGGGAGCCAACGGTGTTGTGATGATAACCACACGTCGGGGTACGACAGGAACAGCAAAAGTCTCTGTCAGCGCAAACATGGCCGTGCAGTCTGCTTCTAAAAAGCTTTCTTTGCTCAATTCTTCCGGTTATGCCGCACTCAATAATGACATGATGACGGCCTCGGGGCGCAACACCAATCCAAAATGGGCTGATCCATCATCTCTGACCCTTTCGACAAACTGGGTCGATGAGTTGCTGCATACCGGAATAATGCAGAACTATAATATCAATTTCTCGGGAGGAAACGAGAACGCGCATTACTATCTTTCTGCGGGATTTCTTGATCAGACCGGTATTGTGAAAGGTGTAGGATACAGACGTTTTACTTTCCAGACAAATAATGATGCGCGGATGAAACCATGGCTGAAGATATCCAATAATCTTCTTTTTTCAGCCGACTACAAACATTCGGGAAGCTACAGCATGACGGATGCCATGCATGCGTTGCCTGTTTTCCCTGTCCGTGATGAAAATGGAGAATGGAGCGGTCCGTCCGGTAACGCCGACTGGTACGGCGGAGTAAGAAACCCTGTCGGCAGCAACGAGATGTATAAAAACAGCACAAAAGGTTTCAATCTTCTTGCAAATATAGCCGCTGATATTACTATTGTGCCTGACTGGCTGCAGTTCAGAAGCCTTTTTGGATATGATGCCAAGGCATGGTATGACGAAGCCTTCTCCCCTGCTTATGACTGGAAACCTATTCCTGTAGAGGAGAGCTCAAATTACAATAGCTCATACAAATCATTCACATATCTCTGGGACAATTACTTTACTTTTGACCATACGTTCGGAGGCAAGCACGCCGTAAACGTGATGGCAGGTATGTCGGCACAATGGAATGATTATTCATATCTCAACGCCACAATGAACGGTTTTCTTTTTGACAACGTACATCAGATGGATAACGGAGAGACAATGAAAGATATAGGCGGTAACAGATCGCAATGGTCTCTGCTGTCTTATATGGCGCGTGCAAACTATTCATATGACAACAAATATCTGCTTACGCTGACTTTGCGTCATGACGGTTCTTCAAGATTCGGATCGAAACACCGTTGGGGTACTTTCCCCTCCGCGTCAGCCGCATGGAGAATTTCCGGAGAGGATTTCTTTCCGCAGGATAAAGCTGTTTCTGATCTGAAACTTCGTCTCGGATATGGCCGGACAGGAAGTCAGGCATCCGTCGACAACTACGGCTATCTGCCCACGCTGTCAACTCTTGTATATCCTTTTGGCGATCCGAAAGAGAATCAGTCCGTGCTTGTCGCCCAGACTCTTGCCAACCCGTATATCCATTGGGAGACCGTGGAACAATATAACGCCGGTATTGATATCTCGCTGTTGAATTCAAGACTGACATTCAGCCTTGACGGTTATATCAAGAATACGCGCGACATGCTTGTCAAGGCAGCCATCCCCATCACATCCGGATTCGAGGATACCAGCACTACATATACCAATGCCGGAAAAGTCCGTAATATCGGTTGGGAACTCTCGGCCAATTCAGTCAATCTTACCGGAGAGTTCGGATGGGAAACCAACCTTGTGGTGACCTACAACAAGAACAAGATCAAAGATCTCAACAGCGAAGTTCCGTTCTATATCAATCAGCTGAACAATTCATATGTAACGATGCTTTGTGCTGGTTATCCTATAAATGTATTCTACGGATACGTGACGGACGGTATATTCCAGACGCCGGAAGAAGTCAGCGCACATGCCGTGCAGCCCGGTGCAGAACCGGGAGATATACGGTTCCGCGACCTCAACAACGACGGAGTCATAAATGACGCCGACCGCACCGTAATCGGCAACCCCAATCCTTCCTGGCTCTTCTCAATGAACAATGTGTTCAACTGGAAAGGATTCGAACTCCAGATATATCTTCAGGGTGTGGCCGGAAATAAAATCTATAATTACACCCGGATAGGTCTCGAAAGCATGAGCACCGCCTATAATCAGCTCGCTTCCACGGCCAATCGATGGACAGGTGCCGGGACGTCCGACTGCATGCCGCGTGCCGTGTGGGCAGATCCCAACCAAAACGCGAGAGTCAGCGACAGATGGATTGAAGACGGATCCTATCTGCGCCTGAAGAACATCTCGCTAAGCTACAATTTCCCGACGAAGTGGATGCGTTCGATAGGTCTTGAATCCTTGAAATTGACGTTCTCCTGCGAGAACGTGGCGACCGCTACCCGCTATAAGGGTATTGATCCGGAAGTAGGACTCAACGGTATCGACATGTCAAACTTCCCTTCGGCAAGAACATTCAACTTCGGATTAAACGTCAACTTTTAAATCTTACGAATCATCACCATGAACAAGATATTATCAACGCTCCTGGTCGGCACTGTTGCAATCGGAGCGACATCATGCGAGGATTTTCTCGACAAACATCCATTCGACCGTGTGGACCCCCAGGAGACAGTGACGGATGAAGTGGCGACAGCCATGACCAACGCCTGTTATCTTACGCTTCAGTCATCCAATATGTATAACCAACGCATATGGACACTCGATATAGTGGCCGGAAACTCAATAGTCGGAGGAAGCGGCGGAGACGACGGTCTTGAAACCGTACAGGCATCCAATTTCACGACAATGAGCGACAACGGCATGGCACTGTATATGTGGCGCAGTCCCTGGGTCGGAATCGGACACTGTAATGACGCTATTCTCGCCGTTGAGAACAATGAGAATCTTTCGACAGAGATACATGACAGATGCCTTGGCGAGGCCTTGTTTCTCCGTGCGCATTATTATTATGTCCTTGCAAGACTGTACGGAGGTCTTCCTCTTCGCACGGAGCCTTATGTGCCGGGTGAAGACTCAGCCATAGCGCGTTCCTCTCTTGAGGATACATATGAGCTGATAATATCAGACCTGACCCGCGCTCTTGATCTTCTGCCGGCGAAAGCTGATTATGATGCCGCCAATGTTGGCCGCGCGAGCAAAGACGCAGCTTTATATATGCTCGAANNCCCCGTCGAATCCGTCTCTTTATGCCGATGTAGTCGATCTGTGCAACCGGATTACCGCTCTGGGATATAATCTCGATGCATGCAGCTATGCCGACAATTTCAATCCACTGATCGACAATGGTCCTGAATCGATATTCGAGGTGCAGTATTCAGGAAGTACGGAATATGACTTCTGGG
>DAAV01000041.1:0-23862 GCA_001701295.1 Bacteroidales bacterium H10 | reverse complement strand
GTATGGCTGGAATCTCCCTACACAGGAGTTTGTAGACCAATATGAGAACGGAGATCTTCGTAAAGATGTCACAATTTTTTATGACGGATGTCCTGCATTCGATGGAATGGAATATCGCCCGTCATGGTCAAATACAGGCTATAATGTGCGCAAATTCCTTGTTTCCAAGAATGTCTCACCTGATTTCAATACCTCTCCTGCCAATTTTGTTGTCTATCGTTATGCGGGAGTACTGCTCATGCAGGCAGAGGCTCTCAATGAACTCGGACGTACGGCAGAGGCATGCGGACCACTCAACATAGTACGTAAACGTGCCGGTCTTCCGGAAGTTCCAACATCTGTCTCAAGACAGGATATGAAAGATAAAATAATTAATGAGAGAAGAATCGAACTCGCTTTCGAAGGTCACAGATGGTTCGACATGATCAGGATTGACTCGGGAGAATATGCCGTCAACTTCCTTCATTCGATCGGAAAGACCAATGCTACACGCGAGAGATTATTATTCCCTATTCCGCAGACAGAAATGGACTCCAATCCTCTCATGACTCAGAATCCGGGGTATTGATAACTTCAAAATTTAATTGAACAATGAAAAACTATATATTGAATGCAGCGCTTATTACTGCTTTGATGACCGGTCTGAGCGCATGCACCGACAATGATTATATGGAACTTGACAAGGGTTCCGAACCTCTTTCCATCTCCGTGTCCGAGACATCGGTGACTCTTGAAGAAAATGCACATTCGTCAGATGCGTTCGAGATCAGATGGACCACAGGTACAAACTTCGGCACCGGCAACAGAATTTCCTATACTCTTGAACTCGCCCAGGCAGGAAGCGGTTTTGAAAATTCCGTGATTATCAAAAATAATGAAGTTCAGACATACAACTGGAAACCGAGTGTCGAACAGCTTAATTCAATATTGCTTGATGAACTACACGCCCGGCCGGGAGAGGAAATCGGAGTAAATGTCATGGTCACGGCTTCTGTAAGCGGCATGGAGGGAGAAGTGCAGACATCGGAATGCTCGTTCTCGGCTGTTCCTTACGAACCTGTTACTGAAACACTGTATCTTATCGGAGATGCAACGCCCAACGGCTGGAGTGCTGACAACGCTACAGAAATGCAGCGTGTGGACAATGGAGTGTTCTCATGGACCGGAAACATGAAAGAAGGTAATTTCAAGTTCATAACCACTGCCGGACAATTCCTCCCTTCTTATAATGACAACGGTAACGGAGGTCTTGTATATCGTGATGATGAGGCTCAGCCTGATCTCCAGTTCTCTATATCGGAGGCACATGCGTATAAGATTGAAGTCAATCTGTTGAATCTTTCAATAACAGTACAGCAGGTTGAAGGAGTTACCGCACCATACGACAACATATTCTTCGTCGGCGACAATACCAATTGGGGCTTCCAGCTTATGGACCGGGATCCTCTTGATATGTTCCTTTTCAGAGCAGGTATCTTCTTCACTACCGCTGGTCAGTTTAAATTCGGCACAAGTGACGGTAGCTGGGAAAATATGTATAAGGCCACCTCGGAAAACGCTCCTTATACTTCGGAAGGCGTGGAGTTTGTGAAAGAATTTGATCCTGACAATAAGTGGTATATAGACGATTCCCAGATAAATCAGGCTTATAAGATTTGTCTTGATATACGTCCCGGCAAGGAACGCATGATAATGCGTCAGTTTACCCCTTATCAGAACATGTATCTCATTGGAAGCGCAGCCCCGGGAGGGTGGGATCTCGGTCAGGGAACACCGATGACAGTCGATACAGGGAATCCCAATATATTCACGTGGACAGGCCATCTGAATGAGGGAGAACTAAAATTCTCGGCAGACCTTCAGAGTGACTGGAACGGAGCATGGTTCATGGCCTCCTCCGAAAACGCTACTCCGACCGGAACTGTGGAAAAAACCATCTTTATTGATAAAAGTGATACCTCGCTGGCGGCCCAATATCCTGAGATTGCAATAGGTGATGTGGATTATAAGTGGGTTATCAATGAAGCCGGGAATTATACAATTACTTTGAATCAATTGCTTGAGGAAATAACAATAATTAAAAATTAAAATGATTTACAGAGGGGTAGGCCGGAATTCATATATCTGTGATGATATTGGATTGTGACCTATCCCGAAAATACAAATGAATCCAATAATGAGAAATCAGATGATTTTCAGCTCGTTGATCCTTTCTTTGTCATTGACCGTGACGAGTTGCGGCAATGATGATCCGGCCGCTCCCGAAAACGGGAACGGTAATAAAAATGAAGGCGGAATTGAAAACGTAACACTTGTCAATTCAAATCTTATTGCAGACCTATCCACGAACAAAGCAGTTTATTCTCCCGGCGAGAAGGTTCGCTTTACATCGTCTATGGCGCTTGACGGATATAAAATAAGATATAGACATGGAGGCGAGACAATAGAAGAGACCGACGGCAAAGGAACAAACTGGGAATGGACTGCTCCGCCATCCGATTATACCGGTTATCTCGTCGACATATATCGTACTGAAAATAATACCGAGACTGTTTTTGGTACGATTGCTGTGGATGTTTCCAGTGACTGGAAACGATTTCCGAGATATGGGTTTGTAGCGACCTTTGACAACTCCAAGCTCCAGCCCGGCGTGATAGAAAAAGAGATGGAATTTCTGAACCGTTGCCATATCAATGGAGTGCAATTCCAGGACTGGCATTATAAGCATCATTGGCCTCTCGGAGGGACTCCCGGCAATCTGATGGATACATACACTGACATTGCAAACCGTGAGGTTTCTACAGAAGTCGTAAAAAAATATATAGATGTACAGCACTCACTCGGCATGAAATCCATATTCTACAACTTGTGTTTCGGTGTGCTTGATGACGCCAAAGCCGACGGTGTCAAGGAGTCCTGGTATCTGTTCAAGAATGACCGCAGAGGAGAAAAAGATTCGCATCAGCTCCCTTCTTCATGGAAAAGCGATATCTATCTGGTGAATCCCGGAAATGCCGAATGGCAGGAATATATAGGCAAACGCAATGATGATGTATATTCATCCCTTGCGTTTGATGGCTATCAGATAGATCAGCTCGGCAACCGCGGTACTCTTTACGATTATAACGGACGAACTGTTAATCTTCCTCTTGAATACGAGTCATTTATCAATGCCATGAAACAGAGGCATCCTGACAAACGATTAATCATGAATGCCGTGAGCAGTTATGGCGCATCAAAGATAGTAGGTACCGGAAAGGTTGATTTCTGCTATAACGAGCTATGGAATGATGAAGCCGGTTTTTCGGATCTGCATTCAGTTATTAAAGCCAATGATGTGTATAGCGGAAATACGCTTAAGACTGTATTTGCCGCATATATGAACTATGATTATGCCGGAAGTCATGAAGGTAAATTCAACAATCCCGGTGTAATTATGGCGGATGCGGTCATAATGGCCCTTGGAGGTTCACATCTTGAACTCGGGGACCACATGCTGTCGCGGGAATATTTCCCGGCTTCTCCTCTGGCCATGGATAATGAATTGCGTACTGCCATGATACGTTATTATGACTTTATGACGGCATATCAGAATATCTTGCGCGGCGGATCTACAAAAGATGAGAAAAATGTCTCGTTAAATTGTACTGATGCGGCGAAACGCATATCTTTCTCGGTATGGCCTCCCAAGGCAAGAACTATCACAACTTATGGCCGCCAATCAGGAAACCGTCTGATCGTACATATGCTTAATTTTACCAATACAGATGATCTCAACTGGCGTGATCTGCAGGCAAATCGTGTATCACCTGCCGTCAAGGCTGATTTTCCGGTTTCTTTGAAAATAGATGGAAATGTAAGGAAAATTTGGATTGCGTCTCCTGATATTAACGGCGGTGCTCCGCAGGAACTCGCATTCAAATTAAAAGACGGCACATTATCATTTACTGTGCCGAGTCTGAAATACTGGGATATGATAGTAATTGAACAATAATATATATATATATCAATTGACTGATGAAAACATCAAATCTTGTCTGTCTCTTGCTTCTGACTTCGATCGGCGCATCTGCAGCAGAGACCTCGATCAGTTCGCCATCAGGCGACCTGACTGTAAATTTCGGGCTTCAAAGAGATGGAAGACCTGAATATAAAGTCGAATACAAGAAGCAGCCTGTCGTGCTCGCATCAGGACTTGGTCTGGAACTCATTGACTCTCCTGATCTTATGTCGGGTTTTGNNNGACATGGCAGCCTGTATGGGGCGAGAATAAGAATATAAGAAACAACTACCATGAATTACTTGTCCATCTGCGGCAGCCCTCGACCGGCCGACTTATGAATATAAGGTTCCGTGTGTATGATGACGGAGTAGGTTTCCGCTATGAGTTCCCGACGCAGCCGGATCTGGTCTACTTTACTGTCAAGGAGGAGCATACACAGTTTGCTATGACCGGTAATCACATAGCGTGGTGGATAGCGGGAGATTATGACACGCAGGAATATGATTATACAGAATCGCGTCTCTCCGAAATCAGGGATCTTATGGATGGTTCTATATCCGGTAATGCCTCGCAGACACAATTCTCCCCTACCGGAGTTCAGACATCCTTGCAGCTGAAAACAGATGAAGGAATCTATATTAACATTCATGAGGCCGCATTGGTGGATTATTCCACAATGCATCTCAATCTGGATGACGAAAGAATGGTTTTTGAATCATGGCTGACACCGGATGCGGAAGGCGACAAGGGGCATCTGCAAGCTCCATGCCGTTCGCCGTGGAGGACTCTTATAATAAGTGATGACGCACGCGACATGCTTGCCTCGAATCTAATATACAATCTTAATGATCCCTGTGCTTATGAAGATACGTCATGGATAAAACCTATCAAATATATCGGTGTCTGGTGGGAAATGATCGGCGGCGGAAAACAATGGTCATACACATCTGATCTTCCTTCAGTAAAACTCGATCAGACAGACTACACCAAAACAAATCCTCACGGACAACATCCTGCCAATACAGAAAATGTGAAACGCTATATAGATTTCGCAGCCGAGCATGGTTTTGATCAGGTTCTTGTGGAAGGCTGGAATGTCGGATGGGAAGACTGGTTCGGTAAATCAAAAGATTATGTATTTGATTTTGTTACACCTTATCCTGATTTCGACATCGATTATCTCAACGAGTACGCTCATTCCAAAGGAATCCGGCTGATGATGCACCATGAGACATCAGGTGCAACAAGAAATTATGAGCGGCATATGGAGAAAGCGTATCAGCTGATGGAAAAATATGGCTACAACGCTGTCAAGAGTGGGTATGTAGGCAATGTAATGCCCCGGGGTGAACACCATTATGGACAATGGCTGAACAATCATTATCTCTACGCCGTCACTGAAGCGGCAAAACATAAAATAATGGTTAATGCACATGAAGCCACAAGACCGACCGGATTGGCACGCACATATCCGAATCTGGTGGGAAACGAAAGTGCCCGTGGAACTGAATATGAATCATTCGCCGGCAATAAACCGAGTCATACGACTGTCCTTCCCTTCACACGTCTGCAGGGTGGTCCGATGGATTATACACCCGGTATATTCGTTATGGACATGAAAAAGATCAACCCAAACAGTTCAGGCCATGTCAATTCGACTCTCGCCCGTCAGCTTGCTCTTTATGTCACTATGTACAGCCCCATACAGATGGCTGCGGATTATCCCGAACATTACGAGCAACATATGGATGCTTTCCAGTTCATCAAGGATGTGGCTGTAGACTGGGATGAAAGCCGTTATATTGAGGCTGAGCCGGGACAATATATAGTTGTGGCACGCAAGGCTAAAAATTCTGACGAATGGTTTGTCGGATGCACCGCAGCCGAGAACGGTCATAAATCCCTGGTATCGTTTGATTTTCTTGATCCGGAACGAAAATATGAAGCTGTAATATATGCCGATGCGCCTGACAGCCATTATATTACAAATCCAGAGACTTATAAAATAACCCGTAAAAAGATAACATCGAAAACAAAGTTAAATCTCAGAGCGGCCCCAGGAGGAGGCTATGCCATTTCCATAAAACCGCTCTGACATGCATGAAGGATTGTTAAGAAGGAGTGCCGTAGTGATTGCGGCGCTCCTTTTGATTATCCGGCATTTAACGAAGAAGTTGTCTCATCCACAAGATATACGATAGATTCATAGGGTCTGCCGATGGTATCAGTCATCGAGATCTCACATGTGCGTGCAAGTGAATAATAACCATCGTAATTCTTGTCTTCAGTTTCTCTCTTTTCAGGCGCTGTTGCCGCTTTTGCGACTTCAGGGAAAATAAAGCCTCTGTCACCGGCAGCCCCGCAGCAATGCGCATTATCCGGAATATCCACACGACAGGCGCATTTATTTGCGACTTCAATGAATTTTTTGTCCAGTCCGGTTATGCGCGATGCACATGTCGGATGCAGTAATATTCTTCCTTTAGGTTTTGTAACCTTCAATCCGGGCATGACAATGTCTGCGAGCCATTGTGTGATATCAAGTATCTTCAATGAATTGTATTTTTGCAAATGCTCGTCATCAAGTATATCTCCCTTATGAGCGAGTGACAGCAACGTGTGTGTGCAGGATGTCGTATCACACACCACAGGTATACGGCCTTCCCGGCTTAATCTATAAAAACCGTCAACGATTTCCCGTGCGACAGTGCGCTGGCCTTCGGGATCTCCCTTGTGTTCCCAGATCTGGGAGCAGCATAATCCGTGAAAATCGCGTGGCAGTGACATCCTTAAACCTGCACGGCGTCCGATACGCATCATCACTGTTGTCATGTCATCCTTTCCGAGAGTTGAACCTCCGAATATCCGGGTGACGCATGAAGGAAAATATATGAAATCCGGATGGTCCTCCCCTTCATCCCATCTGATGCGCGGAGGCGCTGGAAAATGACGCGACCAATGAAGAGACTGGTTATATATCCGGTGCATGAAGTCTGCCGCCCATATCAAAGGATAAGGCGATATCACTTTCTCTGTGGCGACAGCCGCGCGGAGTACACCCCTTATGGTATACTCGACAATTCCGTAGTGGCCGGCCGATGCCGAAAGCGCCTTGTCGAAAACGGATGCATTGGATATTACCCTCACCGCATCCGTTACTGTTCCGGTATTGATATTCATCGGGCAGGGCATTTCACATGATCCATCCGCACAACAGGTGTGATTGCCTATATATCTGTATTCCTTCTCAAGTTTCTCTGAGCCGGTCCTGGCGATTATCCTTCTTGCCTGAAGACGTTGCCGTGGAGTCAGAGTAATATCGCGTGAAGGACATACATGTTCACAATATCCGCATTCGATACATTTGTCAGCATCATCGTATCCGAGTTGTCTGCCGAAAATGTCCATACTCTTCATCGGACGTATATATGAATCGGGATCATGGTTTATCATGACACCCGGATTGAGAATGTTGGCTGGATCCGCGAGCTTTTTTATCTCGCACATCATGGCATATATATCTTCTCCCCATTCCTTTTTTACGAAAGGCGCTATCGCGCGTCCCGTACCGTGCTCCCCTTTCAGAGACCCGTTAAGGTTTATGACATGATCTACAAATCCTTCCATAAACCGTTTGAAGTTATCGACACTTCGCTGCGTATCCATTTTTGAAGTGACCAAAGGATGGATATTACCTGCCCGCGCATGACCGAATATGGCACCGTCATATCCATGTCTGTCAAACAGCCGCTGGACTCCTTCCGCGAGAGTGTCGAGATATTCTATCGGTGCGGCGACATCTTCAAGAATTACAGTTGCTCCCGGTTCTCGGATTCCGGCCACGCATGGAAAGACACCGTCTCTTATCCTCCATAATTTTTCACGCGCAGCGACTGTATGGGTAAAGTCATCAAAATGTATTATTCCCGGCAAGGAATTCATCATGGGATGCAAGGAACTCACCAGGTCTTCCATTTCCTCGGGAGAATCCGCACCATAATCCACAAGCAGCGCGGTGGTGCCGCGTGGCATGTCGGAACGAAGTCCCTGGCTGCTGAGAAGAGATGCGTAATCCATCATCTCTACGGCCAGCGCTCCGCTTTCTCCAAGTCTTGCGGCGCAAGCCGCGGCTTTAGTAACCGTGGGGAAATAAAGCATTGCCGACGAATATGTGGACAAAAGAGGCAATGTCTCGAGTTCGGCAGAGACAATATAGCCCAGCGTGCCTTCGCTTCCTATCATTAGATGGACAAAAATATCCAGAGGATCTTCATAATCAAGAAATGAATTCATGGCATAGCCTGTCACATTTTTTATCTTGTATTTGAGAGCTATCTTGTTCCGGATTGTATCATCCGACACAATGCGTTCCCGTATATTCATAAGCCCTTGGCATAAATCTTTTTCATCACGATGAAATCTTTTATAATCCTCCGGTTTAGAAGTGTCATAGCAATTGCCGTTTGCAAGCATAAATTTCATAGACACCAATGTATGGTAGGAGTTATGCTCGACTCCCGCCTGCATGCCGCTGCTGTTGTTTGACAATATGCCGCCCATCATTGCCGCGGAAGAAGAAGCCGGGTCGGGACCTATATGATGGTGATGCGGTTTTAGAATATTATTTATCTGATTTGCTGTCAACCCCGGTTCAAACCATATTTTACGACCGTTATCACGCACTTCCGCATTCCTGAATCCTGTCCGCAGTTCGCATATTATTCCCGACCCCAGAGTCTGTCCTGACAATGACGTTCCTGCTGCCCGGAATGTCACTCCTATGTTTCGGGCGGATGCAAACGCAAGCAGCTGCCTTATCTCGTTTTCATTCCGGGGTCTTACCACGCACATAGGTTTTATGTCGAAATATGACGCATCGCGTGCATATATCTCGCGCCACAAGTCAGAGGAGAGAATACGGTCCTTAGATATAATTCTTTTAAGGCCGTCAATGATTTCATATTCCATCATCATAATCTTATACAACCTTGGAATCCGTTGGGTCTGCCGCAATGCAGGCTGTTTATAATTATAATTGTCACCTGATGGAATAGTTTTTATACATCACATACTTAGTTAGCGAAAATTTTTGTAAATTTGCACAAAATTAATAATACAATCACACATGTTGACGTCAAAAGAAATTAGAGAGTCCTTCAAAAACTTTTTTAAGGAGAAAGGACACAAAGTGGTACCTTCCGCACCGATGGTTCTCAAAGATGATCCTACCCTGATGTTTACAAATGCCGGTATGAACCAGTTCAAGGATATCATACTCGGAAATAGAGCAGCAGAAAGCAAACGTGTCACCGACAGTCAGAAGTGTCTGCGTGTTTCCGGAAAGCATAATGATCTCGAGGAAGTGGGCCATGATACCTATCACCACACCATGTTCGAGATGCTCGGAAACTGGTCATTCGGCGATTATTTCAAGAAAGAGGCGATTGACTGGGCCTGGGAATATCTTGTGGATGTATTGAAACTTAATCCAGAGCGTCTATATGCCACTGTATTTGAGGGATATGCTCCCGAAGGTCTTGAACGTGACAATGAGGCTGCCGCGATATGGGAGAAGCATCTTCCCGCAAGTCATATAATAAACGGCAACAGACACGACAATTTCTGGGAAATGGGAGATGTGGGGCCATGCGGACCCTGCAGCGAGATCCATATCGATCTTCGCTCTGACGAAGAAAGAGCGAAGATAGACGGTGCCGAACTCGTAAACAAGGATAATCCTCTTGTCATAGAGATTTGGAATCTTGTGTTCATGCAATATAACAGAATGGCAGACGGCCATCTCGAATCACTCCCCGCAAAGGTGATTGATACCGGCATGGGATTCGAGCGTCTCACAATGGCACTTCAGGGCAAAAAATCCAATTATGATACAGATATATTCACTCCTATAATTGCAAAAATCGGCGAGATCACGGATAAGAAATATGGAGAGGATGAGAAAGTGGATGTCGCCATGCGTGTGGCAGCCGACCATGTGAGAACAATAGCATTCTCAATAGCGGACTCACAGCTGCCTTCGAATGCGAAGGCCGGCTATGTGATCAGAAGAATTCTCCGCCGTGCTGTCCGTTATGTATATACTTTCCTTGATCAGAAAGAAGCGACTTTATACAAGCTTATAGATACTCTTGTCGATCAGATGGGTGAGGCATATCCGGAGTTGACTGCCCAGAAGGATCTTATCAAAAAAGTTATCAAAGAGGAGGAGGACGCGTTCCTCAGAACGCTGGACAATGGTATAAAACTTCTTGATTCACTTGTTAAAAAAGCTCAGGCTGAGAATAAGAACGTGCTTGACGGTGCCGATGCCTTTACTCTTTACGATACGTACGGCTTCCCTCTCGACCTGACCGAACTGATACTGCGCGAACAGGGCATGACTGTTGAGAATGATGGTTTCGACAAAAACATGAAGGCTCAGAAAGAACGCGCGCGAAATGCCGCCTCTGTAGAGACATCCGACTGGGTAGAGGTCACTGCCGGAGACGAGGAATTCGTAGGTTACGATGAGTTCGAATGCAAGACGAGAATTCTAAAATACCGTAAGGTAAAGCAAAAAGGGAAAGAGTATTATCAGATAATGCTTGTCCGCACACCGTTCTATGCTGAGATGGGTGGTCAGGTAGGTGACAAAGGCGTCCTCATTTCTGAAAAGGGGGAAATTACCGAAATTTTCGACACAAAGAAAGAAAATAATGTGGCGATTCATCTTTCCAAGAAACTACCTTCGGATCCTACAGCTGAATTCGTCGCGAAAATTGATCTCAAGGCCCGTCGCGCCACTTCGGCAAACCATTCGGCGACACACCTGCTGCATGAGGCATTGCGTGAAGTTCTCGGCACTCATGTAGAGCAGAAAGGTTCATACGTATCACCTGATTTCCTACGTTTCGATTTCTCTCATTTCCAAAAGGTCACACCCGAGGAGATACGTAAAGTCGAGCATCTTGTGAACGAGCGTATCCGCGAAGCGATGCCTCTTGAGGAATGTCGGGATCTCCCGATTGCTGAAGCGAGAGAAATGGGTGCCATGGCTCTCTTTGGAGAGAAATACGGTGACAAGGTGCGTGTCGTAAAATACGGGGCTTCCGTGGAACTATGCGGTGGAACACATGTGGCCAATACCGGAAATATAGGCATGGTACGAATTGTGAACGAAAGTTCCATAGCCTCCGGAATACGCCGTATCGAGGCTGTATCAGGTTCAGGGATGGAGAAAATGATAGATGATCTTCAGGACGTAATGACCGATATAAGGGATATTCTCGGAAATGCTGGCGATGTAAGAATGTCTATTAAAAAGGCTATTATGGAAAACAGTGACCTCCGCCATCAGGTAGAGGGTTATGTGGCTGAACGTACTTTGCAGATGGCCAAGGAAGTTAAAGAAAGCGCGGTTATAATAAACGGCGTCACGGTATGCAGAATGACCGGACTGAGACTTCCTGATGTTGTCAAGAATGTGGCTTTCATACTAAGAAAGGAAGCGGATGGCCCGACTGTATTTGTCGCCGCCACAATCAATGAAGGCAGACCTACACTGACACTGATGTTGAGTGAAGATCTCGTAAAAGAGGGATATAATGCCTCTACCGTCATCCGCGAGGCAGCAAAACTGATAAAAGGCGGTGGCGGCGGACAACCGTTCTTCGCCCAGGCGGGAGGAAAAGACGCATCAGGACTTTCTCCCGCAGCCGATAAAATGTTAGAGCTTCTCGGGCTCAGCTAAGAAATTCAGTCTTTGAATTAATATAGAATATGTCCCGTGACGATTAATCGTCACGGNNACGGGACATATTCTATATTAATCGGATGTAAATTTATGATTTCAGCGGTTCAAGATGACAATGATATTGGCCTTTTCCGGAAGTAAATTTTCCATAAGAAACGGCTTTTGCCGGACAAATATGGTAGCAAGCCGTGCATGACACACATTCAATTCCCCAGGAAGGGCTGCCAGACTTCATCCTCATGTTATGGACAGGACATGCTGTCACACATCTGCCGCATCTTACGCATTCTTCCGTCGCTTTCCACTTGCGCCAGTTGATTCCCCATCGTCTGAATAACGGGTAAATGATTCGAGTCTTTAATTTNNACCAACTGCCGCGTATCACATCAGTCTCCCACTCCTGTTTTTTTATTTTAGCTGCAATTTGGCGTATCCGGGCTGAGGATTCATCGAGTTTCCTTTGTTCAATCTTGGGCTTATCTACATTGAATCCGGGCAGCAGCACATAGTTGTTGGGCATAATAACTCCCCATACCGCTGCAACGTCAATATTCCTTTTAAGCCATGCGTCCCTGAACATTTCAGGAGCATACGCGACCTCATCGCCACATGTGGCAACCATTAAAACCGGGACCTTTCTATCAGTGATGGTTCTGATAAAAGAATCGGGAAGCCCGGCTATGTAGTCGAGCACGAGCGGCGGCACTCCCCATGAATATATCGGGAAAACCATTATAAGATTTTTTCCGCTTAACGTCAGTGTCATCGGATCCGTATCAGGAATAGACAAAACCTCCTCAGACAATATATTGCCGAGAGATAAGGCGACATGTCGCGAATTTCCGGTGCCGGAGAAATATAGTATCATGATTTTCAGGTAAAAAGTTTGAAGACAAGTTCACGCATCAGGTCATATTCATTAAGATAAGATCCGATCCCTTTTGATTTTGAGTCGAATTCCCGGATATGATGAATCGCATTTACGGCCTTTGCCGGAGAGTAATTTCTCATGCCATCCTTCAGTGTCCACAGCTGCGGTTTGGATTTCAGTCCCAGTTCGGATTTTAAGGAGTCATCGGATTTGTCAGGGAGGTAATGAGCGATGACAACATTGGAAAAATAATTGAATATTACAGCTGTCGTGACAACTGTCGGATTCAATTTCGGATTGCTCTCGAAATAATTAACTATTCTTATAGCTTTAGGATAATCCTTGACAGAAAGAGCATTAATCAATTCGAAATTATTGAAGTCTTTGGATATACCTATATTTTTTTCAATATCATCACAAGTTATGCGTCCTGTCCCCCCTTTAATCGTGATAAGTTTGTTGATTTCTCCGAAAAGCTTGCTCAGAGGCGCACCTATATACTCGCAGAGCATTTTCATAGCCTTCTCATCTATTGTGATGCGTCTGTCGGCACAATAGTCTCTTACATGCGACTCAAGTTCATAGTCTCTGGGCACATCACTTCTGAAAATGACAGCCCCCCCTTCTTTAGCGGCCTTGATCAGTTTGGAAGAGGCACCCAATGGCTCTCCTTTATAGACTATCGCAAATACAGTATTCTGGTTCGGTCTGCTCACATACGGGGCGAAACGCTCGAGCTGGTTCTTGGCCTGGATCATGCTCTGCCCTTCTTTAAGTATCACAAGCTTACGTGGAGCCATCACCGGGAATTGCTGGGCTGTGGCCACGACATAGTCTATATCGGCGTCATTTCCAAAAAAGACATTATAATTAAAATCTTTATCGCTCTCATTTATCACGTACCGTTCAAGATTCTCGACAATAAGGTCTATGTAGTACGCTTCTTCGCCCATGAGAATATAAACGGGTGCGCAATCCCCTTTCCGTATGGACGAGATGATCTCCCGTATGCCGATATCATTTGTTTTTTTTGCCATATGACTATATCGCTTTTTTTAATGACTTCTTATTTTTGCCGTCGATCGGGTGAAACATTTTATGCCAGAAGACAAGAAGGAAACCAAGAGTCAGTATAATACTCGAAATAAGAATAAGAACCGACCATTTGCCGGTGACGCCTATTTCATCAAATCCCGCCGTAAGACATCCTCTTGCCTCGAGCCACGAAACCAGGACAACGGCTGAATTATTCAGAGCATGAGCAAATGCAGATACCCATAAGGAACCTGTGTAATAGTATAAGTATCCGAATAACGCTCCTAAAAGGAGTCTGGGCACAAAACCGAAAAATTGAAAATGAACGGCACTGAAAACGAATGCCGCTGTCCAGACAGCTACATGAGCGTTTATGCCTGACGATGTCATGGCTTTCTGAATGCCGGCTCTGAAAAATGTCTCTTCCGCCAGACCGGTGACGATTCCGATAACGAGAATTCCGGAAACGAGTCCCAAGACAGAAGTGTCACCGAGAATCATAGATGTGACACGTGTCGCGTCGTCTTCCCACGTTCTGAGTGTCTGTTCTATGCCGTGAAGCGAATCGGGCAATGATATTCCTGCATTCCATGCAACGATGGCATTTAACAGCGGAGTCATTATTGTCATCAGAATAATCACTCCTGCGAATTGTCTGAACATGACACGGGAGGAAAATCCGAGATACACGCGGGGAGAATCAGCAAACAGTCTGGCTGTCAGCCAGGCAGGAAAAATAAAAGCCAAAACTGACTGGCACAGTGATCCTGACAAAAATGCCGTTCTGTCATCTCCGCAAAAAAGGTCCATTACCGGTCTGCCCAGACCGACAATGATGATCATGACACAAAATGTGATGATCAATGATATAAGTTTACCGGACAATGACGGAGCCATCAGCGGACCGGTCGATATTTTATCTGAATCCATTGTCAAATGAATGAAAAATAAAGATGCTATCCTTGCAATCAAGATACAAAGATAATCATTCCTGACTAAAAAACCTTCAATATCCCTAATTTTAGAAGCTGTTAAAAAATAAACGTTAGTTTTTTTAAAGAATGAAACCACATCGTTGGCAATGTTTGAAATTTTGATTAACTTTGCATTTGGATTTAGAGGATATATCTCTCAAATGAAGAGATGTGGTCGTACAACATCGCCGACATTTCGGACCGACGGCATCTTTCTGATAGAATAACCCTGTTACATAGTCCTTTAATCATAAAAGCTGATTAATAACCAAACCATTTAAATCGATGGGACTTTTTTCATTCACTCAGGAAATAGCGATGGATCTTGGCACGGCCAACTCCATTATCATTCATAATGACAAGATCGTAGTGGACGAGCCAAGTGTCGTGGCGATCGAAAACAAGACCGATAAATTGCTCGCAGTCGGAACTAACGCGCATCAGATGGAAGGTAAAGAGCCTCCCGGCATACGTACTATCCGTCCGTTGCGCGACGGTGTTATCGCAGACTTCAACGCCGCGGAACAGATGATCCGCGGCATGGTGAAGATGGTCAGTTCGAAACGCCGCTGGTTTTCCCCTTCTTTACGCATGGTGGTCTGTATTCCTTCCGGTTCGACCGAAGTGGAGATACGTGCGGTGCGTGATTCAAGCGAACATGCCGGAGGACGTGACGTGTACATGATCTATGAACCGATGGCTGCCGCTCTTGGAATCGGTCTTGATGTCGAGGCTCCTGACGGAAACATGATTGTCGATATAGGCGGCGGCTCGACGGAAATCGCTGTCATTTCTCTCGGAGGCATAGTCAGCAACAAAAGTATCCGTATTGCCGGAAATGATCTGACAGCCGATATTCAGGAGCATATGGGCCGTGTCCACAATCTGAAAGTCGGCACTACAATGGCAGAGCAGATCAAGATCAACGTAGGTTCGGCCCTTCCCGAACTGGATAATCCGCCAGAACCGTATCTGGTATGCGGACCTAACCGCATGACATCGCTACCTATGGAAGTTCCGGTGACTTATGAGGAGATCTCTCACTGCATTGACAAAACCATCATAAAGATGGAGAATGCAATTCTTGCAGCGCTTGAGCAGACACCACCCGAATTATACGCCGATATAGTCCGCAACGGTATTTATCTCGCCGGCGGCGGAGCTCTGATGAGAGGTCTTGCGAAGCGATTCTCTGACAAAATCCGTATTGAATTCAAGATTGCGGAAGATCCGTTGCACGCAGTTGCAAAAGGAACCGGAATAGCACTCAAAAATATCAACAGATTCTCATTCCTGATCAGATAAACTGCGGTTTTTACCGCAGTTCCTATTTAGAAAGCGGACATGAGGAACATCTTAAACTTCATAATCAGATATTCCAAGTGGTTCGTCTTCACATTCTATGTGCTGATGAGTTGCATACTGCTGGTAGATAACAATATCTACCAGCAGTCGGTATATCTTACGTCTGCCAACGGGTTCACAGGCGGGGTCTACGGAATATGGTCGCAGGTGGCCGGTTATTTCCACCTGAAAACCATAAACGAAAGTCTTCAGGCCTCAAATGCCGATCTGCAGAACCAGGTTCTCAATCTTAAAAGCCAGATTGCGGAATTGAAGATACACCGTGACGACACATTGATGAATCCGCAGGACAGACAACGGTTCGATTACGTCTCGGCGGCTGTGATCAACAACAATACCCGGCATCCCAGAAATTACTTCACGATCAACCGTGGCAGACTTGACGGAATAAAACCGGGTATGGGAGTCGTAGACCAGAATGGAGTTGTCGGAATAGTGAATGTGACGGGAGATCATATGTCAAGGGTAATATCCCTTCTTAATGAGACTCAGAGATTCTCGGTCAAACTCAAAGGATCGAGCTTTATCGGATCATTAAACTGGAGAGGCCGTGACGCGACGATCGGATATGTAGAGGAAATTCCTCGACATGCAGTCTATAAGACCGGTGACACAATTGTGACAAGCGGATATTCCACGACATTTCCCGAAGGGATTCCAGTAGGTGTTGTTCTGAACCGGGTTCATAGCAATGATGACAGTTTCTTCACGTTTAAAGTAAAACTCATTTCCGATTTCAAGGCGTTGAGTTCGATACGTGTAATCAAGGATGTCTACAAAAGCGAGATTGATTCTTTGGCCACTTTCGATATAAAGACAGAGTAAGAATATGGACAAAAACGTATTCTCAAATATTGTTATTCTAATTTGTCTGGTGTTTGTCCAGGTGTTGGTTTGCAATAACATAATGCTGTTTAACGTGGCAATGGCATTTGTGTTTATCTATGTGATCATCCGTCTACCCATGGACCTGAACGTCAACTGGCTTCTGACGTGGGCATTCTTTTCGGGACTTGCAGTGGATGTATTTGCCGATACTCCGGGCGTGAACTCTCTCGCATGCACATTGCTCGCGATGTTTAAAAGGCCCATGCTGTATGCGTATATTCCACGTGACGACCGTACAAAAAACATAGCCCCGTCACTCTCGACACTCGGATTCGCAGTCTACGGAAAATATCTGTTTTCGATGGTCACCGTCTATTGTCTGCTCGCTTTTACTATAGAATATTTCAACTTCGCGGACGTTAAGGAAATAGTGATAATGTCGGCGGCAAGCGCATTGCTGACATTTTTGATATTGCTCGGAGTTGACAGCCTTATGGCAAGAAAGGACTATTGACGAGAAAAGAGCTTTAATGAGAAAAGACTATACATTAGAGAAGCGTAAATATGTGATCGGCGGTTTCATCACCTTATTGGTGATAATATACGTCATACGCCTTTTCGGTCTGCAGGTAGGAGATGTCAAATACAAGGAGAGCGCGGACAGCAACGCGTTTCTGAGACGTGTGCTCTATCCTGCGCGCGGACTTGTGTATGACCGTAATGACAGGCTGGTCGTATTCAATAAGCCTGCCTACGATGTCATGATCATTCCGAAGGATGTAGGTGAATTCGATACGGTTATGTTGTGTAATTCCTTAGGCATCACACGCGAGCAGCTTGTAGAGAGATGGGCGGACATGAAAGATACGCATAAGAATCCAGGTTATTCAGCTTACACGCCCCAGAAACTTATCTCACATCTCTCGCAGGAAGACTATGGCAAACTACAGGAAAAGCTTTATCTTCTTCCAGGATTTTTCATACAGAAGCGCACTGTGCGCGAATATGCGTATGACTGTGCCGCCAACGTTTTGGGAAACATACGCGAGGTGTCGGCAGATGATATCGAAAAAGACAGATATTATCGCAGAGGCGACTATACAGGCGACCTCGGCATTGAGAAAAGTTATGAACGGGCACTCCGCGGGCAAAAAGGTGTGGAGATTCTTATGAAGGACGCCTATGGCCGCATCAAGGGGAAGTATGAGAACGGGATTCATGACGAGGCTCCGGTCTCCGGACACAACCTGAAACTTTCGCTCGATATAGAATTGCAGAAATATGGAGAGGAACTCATGCGTAACAAGATCGGAGCCATCGTTGCGATCGAACCGGCAACGGGAGAGATCCTCGCTCTTGTCACGTCTCCGAATTACGATCCTTCGCTTCTTGTGGGACGTGAAAGGGGGNNNGGAAGCCTCTTTATGACCGGTCGATCCAGGGAGCATATCCGCCGGGATCGACTTTCAAGCCGACTCAGGGCCTGATTTTTCTTCAGGAGGGCATTGTGACAACTTCGACAATGTATCCTTGTTACCGTGGATATGTAAATGGTCTGCGCGTGGGTTGTCACGGACACGGATCCCCCATCGCGCTCAAGCCGGCTTTGCAGACTTCATGCAACGCCTATTTCTGCTGGGGATTCAAGAATATGATCGACAAGCGGGGAACTCGTCCCGGCGACCAGTTTACCAAATGGAAAAATTACATGGTCGAAATGGGATATGGTTATAAACTCGGAGTCGATCTGCCTTCGGAAAGCCGGGGATTCATTCCCAATACCGATTTCTACAGCAAGTCTTTCAGAGGCGCAAACTGGACGGCGAATTCAATAATTTCCGTTTCGATCGGTCAGGGAGAAGTTCTTGCGACTCCGTTGCAGATAGCCAATCTCGGCGCGACAATCGCGAACCGGGGCTGGTTCCATACACCTCATGTGGTCAAGGAGATTGCAGACAGCACGATTGATAAGAAATACAGCGTGAGGCATCAGCCTCATATCAAGAAACAATATTACGAGGATGTTGCCGAAGGTATGCGCATGGCGGTATTGGGCGGTACGTGCCGGCTTGCCAACATACCGGGCCTGGATGTATGCGGAAAAACGGGAACAGCCCAGAATCCACATGGCCGTGACCATTCCGTATTCATGGGATTCGCGCCTTATCACAATCCCAGGATCGCAATAGCCGTATATGTTGAAAATGCCGGTTTCGGTGCCACGTTCGGTGTGCCTATAGGCTCTCTTATGATAGAGAAATATCTTAAAGGAGAGATAGATCCGAGTCGTAAGCATATAGAAGAAAGAATGTTGAACTCTAATACAATTGTAGGAAGTGGCGTCAAAAAACACTGATGCGGGAATCTCCGTGTTCAAGGCCATTGACTGGGTAACAATCGCTATTTACCTGATTTTGGTCTCATTTGGAGCGATAAGCATTTATGCGGCCAGCTATGACTTCGACAACGCAAGCATTTTTGATTTCAACGAATCATCGGGAAAACAAGTCGTATGGATAGTGCTGTCGCTTGTGGTCGGCTGTGTCATAATGCTGACGGACTACAGGATATACAAGACCTATGCCTATCCGATATATATTACTGTATTGTTCGTTCTGCTTGTAACGATCTTTATAGCACCCAATATCCAGGGATCGCATTCTTGGCTTAAATTAGGCCCTGTCAGTCTTCAGCCGGCGGAATTCGGTAAATTCGCAACGGCGCTTGCTCTTGCGAAACTGTTTGATTCCTATAATTTTACGCTGAATGCTAAAATCAGTAATTATTTCAGGGCTTTAATAATAATTTTTCTGCCGGTCATCCTGATTCTGCTTCAGAACGAAACAGGAAGTGCCCTCGTATATTTTTCTTTCATATTTGTCCTTTACCGGGAAGGTATGAGCGGTCTGGTGCTCTTTTCAGTGCTTTGTGCGGTGACATTTTTCGTTGTCGCAGTAAAATTCGCAGAACCTCTGATACTCGGCATTCCTATGGGTGAGTTTACCGTTTTCTTGCTCATAATGCTCACATTCGCGCTAATGCTGCTGTTTTATTGCCGCGACATAATAATAGCGCGCAATGTGATTTATAGTTTTGTCGGATCGGGCATCATAGTGGCGGTGCTTGATTTATGCGGGGTGCATATCAACGGGTACATATATTTCCTGTCGATTCTTCTTCTTGGCATTGCATATACCGCTATAGCAATGTTCCGCCATCGCATTACAAAATTCCTTCTAACAATAGGATTCGCCATAACGTCTGTGCTGTTTCTTTTTTCAGTCAATTACGTTTTCAATAATGTCCTTCAGCCGCATCAGCAGATGCGTATAAAGGTAGCCTTAGGAATCGAGGAGAATCTCCGTGGAGCGGGCTATAACGTCAATCAGTCGAAAATCGCCATAGGATCGGGAGGTGTTACAGGCAAGGGATTTCTTAACGGTACACAGACCAAACTGAAATATGTGCCCGAACAAGANNACAGCATACGGATTTTATATTCTGTACAATCGGAGAAGAAGAAGGGTTTATCGGATCGACAATTGTTCTGGCTCTGTTTCTCGGCCTGATATTACGTCTTATACATATCGCGGAACGCCAGCGTACGGCATTCGAGCGTGTATATGCCTATTGCGTGGTATCGATTCTGATATTCCATCTCGGAATAAACGTGGGAATGGTTATCGGACTATGTCCGGTCATAGGCATACCTCTCCCCTTTTTCAGTTATGGAGGATCATCTCTCTGGGGATTCACAATTCTCCTCTTCATATTGCTCAGGCTTGATGCGTCGCGTAAGGAACGCATGGATTAGAATGAAAATTTGGTGAATTTAACATAATACACTAATTTTGCAGTCATGGAATTTAAAATAGAAGCAGAATCAATCGGCAGCAACGCCCGTGCAGGCGAAATAACTACGGATCATGGCAAGATCCCTACTCCGATTTTTATGCCTGTGGGAACGGTGGGCAGCGTAAAGGCCGTACATGCACATGAGCTTCGTGATGACATAGACGCCAAAATCATACTTGGCAATACATACCATCTTTATCTGAGACCCGGCTTGGAAATTCTGAAAAAAGCCGGAGGCCTTCACAAATTCAACAGCTGGGACCGTCCCATTCTTACTGACTCCGGAGGTTTTCAGGTTTTCTCTCTCGCTTCAAATCGAAAACTTCATGAGGAGGGGGCATGGTTCAGAAGTCATATAGACGGAAGCAAACATCTGTTTACCCCCGAGGGCGTAGTCGATATCGAACGTGCGATTGGCGCGGATATCATGATGGCGCTGGATGAATGTCCTCCCGGCACATCCGACTATGACTATGCTAAAAATTCTCTCGGCCTTACCTTGAGATGGCTGCAGAGAGGATGGAAGCGATATAAGGAAACAGAGGGTCTGTACGGATACCGTCAGGCTTATTTCCCCATCGTACAGGGAGTCTCATATCCTGATCTCAGAAGAGAGGCTGCAAAATATATCGCCGATCTCGGTGCGGACGGCAATGCCATCGGGGGGCTTGCTGTCGGCGAGCCTACAGAAAAGATGTACGAGATGATCGAGATAGTCAATGAGATTCTTCCTCAGGATAAGCCCCGCTACCTTATGGGTGTAGGCACTCCGGCCAATATACTTGAAGCCATCGACCGGGGTGTCGATATGATGGACTGTGTGATGCCGACGAGAAACGGCCGCAACGGTATGATATTTACGCGACATGGTATCATTAATCTCAAGAATAAAAAATGGGCGGATGATTTCTCCCCTCTCGACCCGGGAGGCCCGTCGCGAGTGGATGAGGAANNAATACTCGAAGGCTTATCTTCGCCATCTTTTCGTAAGCCATGAGATTCTCGGCATGCAGATAGCGTCTATCCATAATCTGGCATTCTATCTATGGTTGGTGGGAGAAGCAAGAAAGCACATTATGGAAGGCGATTTCCCGGCATGGAAAAACGAGATGGTAATTAACGTTACAAGAAGACTGTGAGACAGTATAACAGTCTCAAAACAAATCTCGAAAAGTGAAGAATTTCGTAAGAAAACTCAAACTTGCATCAATCAGANNGCGTAAAAGACGCAAACGGGATATCAGACTCGGATTGCGTAAGAAACGCATACGTATTTCCTGGGAAACTTTCGGATTAAAGCTTCTTGACGTCTTTATCCTTAAAAAATTTCTCGGGACATATCTTTTTGCCACTATGCTTATTCTTGCAGTAGTGGCGATGTTTGACATAACCGAAAAACTTGATGCATTTCTAAACGCCCCGCTCAAAGCGACTCTTTTCGATTATTTTGCCTCTTTCCTGCCATATTTCGCGAATCAGCTCGCTCCTCTGTTTACTTTTATAGCTGTCATTTTCTTTACTACAAAGCTGGCGGGCAATTCTGAAATCATAGCCATTCTTTCAAGTGGCGTGAGCTTCAACCGTCTGATGCGTCCTTATATGATAGGCGCGGCCGTCATCGCCGCCATGATATTCTGTCTGAGCAATTATATCATTCCGCCTACCAATATAAAGCGTATAGACTATACTAACAAATATGTAAAAAACAAAAAAGTAACCACCGGACTTGACATACAACTCATGGCCCGTCCCGGAGAAGTAGTCTATATAGGTCGTTTCGAAAGTTCGACAAAGACCGGCTATCGGTTTTCTCTTGATAAGTTTAACGGCAAGCAACTCGTATCACGTCTGACAGCCCAGACAATCAATTATGACAGTACGCGCATGTACCATTGGACTGTAAACAACTACATGATACGTGAGTTTGACGGGATGAGAGAGAAAATTTCAAGTGGAATACGTCTGGATACCGTGATTCCAATCGAACCCCGTGATTTTCTTATTTCTGTCAACGATCAGGAGACATTGACCACTCCTCAGCTTTCCGAATTTATTGAAAAGCAGAAACAACGTGGCGTTGCCAATATCAAGGCATTCNNAGATTGAGAAAGAAAGACGATATGCCGTTGCCGCGGCAGCCTTTATTCTGACTCTTATCGGCGTGTCGCTGTCGGCTAAGAAAGTCAAGGGAGGAATGGGTATTAATATCGGAATCGGACTGCTTCTGAGTTTCAGCTATATCCTCTTCTCAACTGTTACGAGTCAGTTTGCTATCTCCGGCATGACATCTCCCTGGGTGGCTATGTGGATACCGAACTTCATATATCTCATAATCGGATTAGCTCTTTACTACCGAGCCAGCAAGTTCTGAATAACCGATTTTAAAAAAGGTCTGTCTGTAGTCCCACTCCCGAATAACTTCTCCTTTGAAAACTACAATATCGATGTCTATAGGCACGATTCCCGCTTTACGGCAGGAATCATCCCCGCCGGCTGAAATCTCATATTCTTTGAGGATCATATTGAATTGATCAAGATCCGAATTGATGTATCCCGAGATCACAGCATTGACATAAGGCCGACCTTTTCCATTGACAGCCGGAGTCTCATAGAGACGGGAACAATATGCATTTTCAAGCACAGTCGTAAGCCAACCGCATGCTTTGGCCACATTTCCGTAATTTACATTAGAACCGACAGAAATGACTACCTCGGAAGACATAATGTTAGATTAGATTCTTTGTTTATTGGAATTACAGATTATGATCGCGTTTCAAGACAAACAATGTCAGTTCCGGTTTGGCGGCTCCGATTCGTGCCGGAAAACCAACCTCTCCGCAGCCGATATTGACATATAGATTCATCGGATTGCCGTCTTTGGCCTTATCCTTATATAATCCGGCCCAATGGTCATAGCGGTACTGACTTGGCGACCATTTCCAGTCTCCGGCTTTGAGCATCATCTGCATGGCATGCGTATGACCTGCCAGGCTCAGATCTATATTGCTTATCTTTGTAGCGACCTGACTCCAATGTTCCCGATTGTGAGTCAACAGTATCTTGAACATATAATCGTTGAGACCCTTTAGATTGTCTTTATTTTCCGGATATGACTTTCCGAGATCCCCAAGCTGATTGAACGGAGGTTCTCCCCAGTTTTCAACTCCGATGACGACAA
>DAAV01000146.1:21410-21658 GCA_001701295.1 Bacteroidales bacterium H10 | reverse complement strand
CGTAGGTGTCGTAGAACAGGAATTTTTCGCAGCCAATGTAGAGGGTATCGAAAGCATCGGTGCCGTGAGTGCGGTGTTCGGGCAGATAGTCTTCGCTCTCGACGAGCTTTGCTTCATATAGATCTGCTTTATATACATTCTACAATTTATCAATTCTTCGAACTAATCCTTGCGGACTACTAAGTATCGCGACATGACAAGATAAATTTTACATGCGGTTTTAGAGAGTCGTACAAATATACGACTCT
>DAAV01000146.1:6421-21310 GCA_001701295.1 Bacteroidales bacterium H10 | reverse complement strand
CGCAGAAGCCCCGGTCTGGGGTAAAGTGAGGCGGGACTGCAAAGACATAAATTAAAGCGTCGACTTTCGCTTGATTCTTGACAACTGGAAATCTGACAGTTTCGCAATTGGAGTCAGGAATGAGGCAATGGAGATGCCCGTGGATATGTAATCGTAAGCTTACTGTGCCGATTCTGTGAAGAATAGACACGGATAGTGTATTGCATANNGGGCTTCTGCGTTGCTCGTTCAACTCCAATGGGCAATGTCAGAGCCTCCAGTTGTAGGACGAGCAACAAGTTCAGATCCTACGCTTTTTTTGTATATGCACACCAAATACATGAGGCTCTGACAACCATGGGATTTAAAGCAATACACGATACTTGTATGCGATGTGTGTCCACTATCGGACACATATGTAAGTATATATTGCATTCAAAACAAATGGACAGCAATATCAGCCGTCAACCGGAGGAAATGCCTTTGCTCTCAGATTCCGGCTCCCTATTTGAACTTGCTCTAAAATATATCTCCACTCCATATCACAATCCTATAATCGAGAATTTTAAAGGGAATGACAGACTGTTCATTGCGGTCAATATAGATAATGGCAAAGATTTAAAAGTAATATCCGCACTTGCATCCAGACATCCTGACATAAAGTTCATTATCAACCCATACACTATAAGTAAAAGCCGGCTTGACGAAATTCAGATCCGTCTTACCGGCAAATCCATGCTCTATTCGGACTGCAAGCTCTCTACCGATTTCAAAGGAACCCAAAGTCTTGTGATCGATTATATAGGCGATACGCCATATATATACAGATTCGCAAGCTGGTGCTATATAGGCCGATACGTCATAAACCAAACAATAAACGCCATACAGGCTATGGCTTACGGTATTCCGGTAAGCTACGGGACGACAGAACCCTTTAATCCTCTTTATATCGGAAATTCAACAGAAAAACTGGTCTCGGCTGTAAATAATTCAAGACAACTAAACAAATGGTTTAACAGACTCCGAGACTGCGGTTCACAATACTTGTCTATATCGGAAAAATCTAAAAAATATGTCAAAGACAAAGCCGGCCACGGCATTGACCAATCCCGGAGCTGCTAATGGAACATTTCACAGATATTCTCATACAGTGGGACACCGCACTGCTACTTACTCTAAACGCATTGCATACTCCTTACTTCGACAGGTTCATGATGATATTCAGCGGAAACTGGATATGGATTCCTCTCTATGTATCTGTCTTTATAATGCTTTACCTGCGATTAGGCTGGAAGAGAGCTGTCATTCTGGGACTTGCGATCGGTATTTGCATCTTTATCGCCGACACCACATGCGCGAAAATCTTACGACCCTTTTTCTGTCGTCCACGTCCTGGTAGACCTGATAGCCAGATCTCGCATCTTGTACATTTGATAAACGGATACAGAGGAGGGCATTATGGGTTTCCTTCATGCCATGCTGCAAATTCTTTTGCATTGGCGGCTGCATTGATCATAATATGCAGATGTATACGCCTCTCTCTATTCATAATTATATGGGCCATAATCAACAGCTATTCCAGAATATATCTTGGCGTGCATTATCCAGGAGACATATTGTTCGGGACCTCTGTCGGAATAGCTATAGCATGGCTTATAATACTGCCGATTACAAGTCATCTGAACATTGACTGCAGAGGGTCAACAAAAGCTATATACCCCTCCCCTCTCGATATACCCACGACAACAGGCATTCTTACAATAATCTCAATCGGAATAATCTCTTGTCATCATGTCTGAAAAATAATCAGAGAAGACAAGGACCCGACCATAATCAAATCAGAACAGACCAATGACCTATAATATTATAAAATTTCTGCTCAAAGTCATTTCGGTTATTCCGTTCGGAATGCTGTACTCCATTTCAAGTGTGGTATACGTCATATTATATTATGTCATACGCTATCGACGCAATACTGTCTTTAACAATCTCCAAGAAAGCTTTCCTGACAAAAGTAAAAAGGAGATAAAAAGAATTGAAAAAAGATTTTACCACTACTTCGCAGACAATATAGTTGAAATATGCAAAATGTGGTCGATGTCGGATGATGAGATGCGCGGACATATAAAATTTATCAATGTCGATGATATAAACGAAAAATTGCGTAAAGGCAAATCTGTCGCCCTCTACCTGGGACATTATGCAAACTGGGAATGGCTCTCTTCGCTGCCGCTGAATATTGACAAAAATATCATATGCGGACAAATATATCACAGGCTGAGTAATCCCGACATAGACAGAATCATGCAGGAAAACAGGACCTGGAACGGTTCTGTCAATATTGAAATGCGGGAAACGGCACGACATATCAACCGTCTTTCGATGGAGAATAAAGTGTATATAATCGGATTTATAGCAGACCAGTCTCCAAGAAAGAAAGATGCACGGCACTATATACCCTTCTTAAATCATGAGATACCGGTGCAGATCGCTACCGAAAAAATAATCAGACACTATGAAATGGACGCATGGTTTGTAAGACCCAAAAGAATAAAAAGAGGTTTCTATGAAGCCGAGTTTATACATCTGGACGATACAACTACCAAAGACCGGAACTTCGGACTGACCGAAACATATTTCAGACTTCTGGAAGAGACCATATATCAGAATCCGGAATTCTATCTCTGGACTCACAGACGGTTCAGACTGTCAAAACGGATATTGTCATGAAACTTTCATTGAAAATGAATATAAATATGGATATAGATTTTGTGCTTACTTGGGTAAATATGAATGATTCCGAATGGAAAGATGAATTCTCAATCCATGCCCGTAAAAATGGAATCGAAAGAAACAGCATATCAGAGGCGCGGTTCCGGGATAACGGTTTCCTGAGATTCTGGTTTCGTGGCGTCTGTGAATTCACACCATGGGTGCACCGGATACATGTCGTAATCTCAGACAAATGCCGATTGCCTGAATGGTTGGATATCAATAATCCAAAGCTGAATATTGTCAGACATTCCGACATAATACCGGAAAAATTTCTTCCTACATTCAATTCTGTGGTAATAGAAAGATATATTTACCGTATAAAGGATCTATCTGAACATTTTGTATATTTCAATGATGATTTCTACATCATCCGACCCGTCTCCAAGGAAAGATTCTTCAAAAACGGACTGCCTTGCGACATAGCGGCCTTTATGTATAATCCATCCTGGTCGCAATGGTACAGAAGAATAAAAAATAATGTCCGTATAATCAACAGACATTTCGACAAAAATAGAGTCATGGATAAATTTCATGACAAATGGTTCGACAGCAATTATGGCAACAAGGCGTTATGGAATCATATTTTAAAGTATTATGGAAAATTCATTACACTCCGGACACCACATAATGCACAGCCCTACCTGAAAAAGACTTTCGAGCAGGTGTGGAATGCCGCCGGAAATGAACTGACTGCAACTTCGGCAAACAGGTTTCGGGCCAAGACAGACTATACCCCCGAACTGTTCAGGATGTGGCAGATCTGTATGGGAAATTTCGAACCATACAATACATATTCAGACACACGGATGTTTCCCCTCATGGTCAGACCTCTTCAGGCCATAAAAGCCATCCATAACCAGACATATTCACTTATATGTCTGAATGACAATATGCATATTAGAAATTACACTCTGATAATGAATGATATCAAACAGGCGTTCGAGTCTATCCTGCCCGAGAAATGCCGCTTTGAATTATAAATAGCTATAAACACAATCACTATGCATAAAATCTTAGCGGAAATAATTGCCGGACTTATCCCGGACAGAATGTCAAGAAACCGGTGGCGCGGCATACTGCGTTACGGCCTGGCAAATGCCATCAGACTAAAGAAAGAATTAAGGCATACCGCCAATGATCCCGCCAACTATATGGCAATATGCGCTATTGCCAAAGATGAAGGGCCTTACCTTAAAGAATGGATCGAATGGCACTTGAAAAATGGAGTTGAAAAGTTCTACATATATGACAACGGCAGCAAAGACGACACAACTACCGTATTGAAACCTTATATTGAAAAGGGCATTGTAGAATACACATATTATCCTGGCTACCGTCGACAGATCGCCTCCTATGATGATTGTCTGCGGCGTCACCGTCATGACTCAAGATGGATAGCATTCATCGACATCGACGAATTCATCGTGCCCGTCAGAGACAATTCCATAATAGAATTTGTCAGGCGTCTCGAAGAATATCCGGCAGTGGAAATAAACTGGCTTGTATACGGCAGCGGAGGGATTAAAACTAAAAAGCCGGGAGACGTGATGGCTAGGTTCAAATACCATTCTCGCCCGGACAATATACTCAACCGTCATGTCAAAAGCATAGTAAATCCACGAAAGGTATTCACCATGACCGGATGTCACGAGGCGGCCCGCATGACAGGGAGAACCGTAGACTCACATGGAGATATTGTGACTGTCAATTTCAAACACCGAGAACCGCAGCATGACGTGATACGCATAAATCATTATGCAGTCAAGTCTTTGGAAGAATTCAGAGAAAAATGTTCCAAAGGCAGAGCAAGCGGACGAAAAAGATCAATAGATATGAACTACTTCCATATGTATGATCTGAATGACATTAAAGACAATTGAAAATGAATCTCAAAAATAACATTACCCGGGAGTATGTCGTGGTATCCATGACATCTTTTCCTGCAGCGATACCATATGCCGTCAAGGCGATAAAATCTGTTTTGAAAGGAAGCGTTCTTCCTGACAAGCTTGTGCTCTATCTGACTGCTTCCCAGTTCAAGAACAGCAAATTACCTTGTGAACTCGAAAGGATGGCCGAAGAAAATCCTATTTTTGAAATCAGGAATTACGATACGGATATAAGATCGTACAGAAAGCTTATTCCAGCCTTGAATGATTTCCCCGAAGCTGTCATAGTCACAGTCGATGATGATGTGGCCTACCACCGGGACATGCTGAAAAATCTCCTTCAGGCGCATTCAAAATTTCCTCACGACATACTCGCCCACCGAGTCAAAAGAATAAACCCTGACCGTCCATATAAATATTGGAGCAAATTCAGATGGTATGATTTTATTTTTAAAAGATATCATAGAAGTTTCAGAAATCTCCAGACAGGAGTAGGAGGAGTGTTATATCCTGCACATTCACTAAGCGAAACAGTAAAAGACGAAGCCACGTTCACTTCAATCGCACCTACGGCCGATGACATATGGTTCTGGGCAATGGCTGTTGCAAAAGGGACAAGAATAACAACCGTACCATTCGGATATAACAAACCTAAAGGACTCGGCAAACCTCGTGACATATCTCTCAAAACCATAAATTTCAAATCAAAAGAAGACCGCAACAAATCTGCTTTGGATGCAATTCTAAAGAGGTTTCCCGAAATAAAATGCAGATTGAACAATGAAAAATGAAAAGGATTTCATACCGTCTGATCATACGTGCATAGACCTCGTATATACTTGGGTCAATGGCAATGATCCATTATGGATAGCCAAGCGGAAAAATCTTTCAGGATCGACACTTCGCAACGATGATGCAGACTGCATAGGACGCTACGCGAATAACGACGAATTGAAATACAGTCTCAGATCCGTAGAAAGATATGCTCCATGGATACATAAGATATATATCATTACCGACAGACAGATTCCGGAATGGCTCGATATCAGCAATCCGAAAATAAAAATAATTGATCATTCAGAAATAATGCCTGCGGAAGCCCTTCCTTGTTTTAATTCACAAGTGATTGAGCATTGCATATGCAATATACCCGATCTGACAGAACACTTCTTATATGCCAACGATGATATGTTTATCAACCGCCACGTTTCGCCTCGGGATTTTTTCGCAAGTGACGGATTTCCGATCGCAAGGATGAACAGGCGTCCGCTCAGAAAACTCACCTTGATGTTAAAGGCCCGATTGCTCGGAAAGAAACCGAACAGTTACAATAAAGCTATTCAGAATGCGGCGGAACTGGTCAAACATAAATATGGAAAATATTTCGGGTGTAAGACTCACCACAACATAGACGCGTACTCCAAAAGCACGTATCTGCACGCCCTGGAAATTTTTGATGCCGAGATAAATTCCACATTGGCCAATCATTTCAGGAGCGATAACGACATACAGCGGAATCTTTATTCATATGTGGCGCTTGCGGAACATAAAGCACATCTCCGCTACGTAACGAGGCGGACATCTTTCCGATTGCATATCGAGAAAGACAACTATAAAAAACTGAAGAGATACAATCCTTTGTTTTTCTGTCTTAATGATTCCGAATATGCAAGTGACCGAGATCGGATCCGTGCTAAAGATTTTCTTGAGCGACGTTTCCCTGATAAATCTGCATTCGAGAAAGTCATGATAAATTGAACCATTCTCGGAATAAACACTTACAGGACACGACATATAGGTATGGATCAGGCCTGCCATACCCGAATGTTATCCTTTTATTAATCATTTTCATACTAACCAAATTCCACAAGAAAAATGAAAAAGTTTTTAATTACAGCAGTCGCTCTGACAGCATTGACAGTGACAATTCCCGCTTCGGCACAGAATTATAACCGTGTCGGAGTATCTTACGAACTGGAAACATGGAATGTCAAACATGGAGACAACATCAATCTCAATGGGTTCGGCATCGACTATATCCATGGCTTCGGATTGTCAAAAAACATTCCACTATATCTTGAGACCGGACTTAAGATGTCAATGGGCTTCTACTCTGATTCATACAGAGATTACGAGGAAGAGGAGAAAGTAGAAGAAAATATCACGAAAATGAGTTTTTCCATTCCCGTGAATGTAGCTTACAAAGTGAACCTCGGAAACAATATGTCACTTCTCCCCTACGTTGGTCTGAATTTCAAGATCAATGCCCTCGCAAATGCAAAAGTCACCTGGACATACGATGACTATCTCGACTTGGAAAGCGAATCCGAGACAGTCAATCTTCTAAAAGGGGAAGATTCAGCCAATGTGTTCCAGCTCGGGTGGCATCTCGGAGTGGGTTTCAACTACAGCAAATTCTATGCGGGACTGAGCTACGGTACCGACTTCATAAAATTTGCCGACGGCATCAATTCATCATCTTTCAATGTAGCACTCGGATATAATTTCTAATATTCTGCAAAATGAAAAGAAAACTTTATTATGTTTTTCTGACACTTTTTGCTTTCGCTGTCTCTGCGAATTTTATGTCATGCTCCGATGACAAGGAGGATGAACCGGCAGATCCGACAACCCATGATCAGGAAATTATAGGGAAATGGAGTTATGTGGATGATCGCCACGAATATTACAATGAGACAACATATGTGTTTAGAAAAAACGGCACATATGAAGAAAAGGATGTGTGGATTGAAAACGGCAGGAAAAGCTCGTACACTCACAAAGGAAATTGGTCTACGTCAGGCAATAAGCTTACATTTTACGTTACTTATTGCCCGTCGAAAGATCCGGAAGATAACTGTGAGGGAGATACCGAGACCACTCGATATACGGTCTCTGAGGAGTATCTGATACTTTTCGGAGACAGATACGAACGCAAGTAGAAATACAGACATGCCATNNCGTTTAATAACGGCAGCGGGACTTATCATAAACGGAGTGCTTCATACGACCGGTGCGTTTCTGAGGATGTCTGAACCGCGCCTGACAGCGCTAAAGGTTCAGGTAGGACCGGAGGGCGTCGACGTATTCCTCAAACGCCTTTCGGCCCGCGGTCGTTACGGAGCAAGTCGTCCGGGGCCTCTTGCCTGACATCCCTTTCTCTATCGAAATATAACCGGCCGATGATAGTTTGCCGAGCTGCACACTGAGATTTCCGGCCGTCGACGATGTTTTCTCCTTAAGATATACAAAATCAGCTTCCTCCACATTCATTAGAAGGGACATTATGGCGAGCCTGAGCTGTGAGTGCAGAAGCGGATTCAGTTCTTTCATTGCTTCTTGGCCTTATAGTTTATAATATGTCCCGGTATTATCATCATCACGACCCATACGATAATGAACAATGGCATGAACCATGAAGCATATAGTGCTACATGTCCGGCAATGCAAGCCATCGTGAACAAACCTGCAGACAGACCTATCGCGCCACCAATTATCAGAGATTTTTCCTTGACAACAATTCCTGATGCTATTTCTGCGAAAGGAACGATTACCAACGCGATAGCGAACATCATTGACCATGCGTCAATACCTCCGACAAGCAAAAAAGCGAGACAGATAGCTGTAGCGACAATTGCGCTGAAGCCAACGGTGGACCATATACGGGATGTCACGATATCTGAATAGTTTTTGAAACCCTTCTCATGTTGCATTTTTTTGTCCATTATCGGAGTCAGTGTGCCTCCGATAATCCAAAGCAGGAACCATAGCCAGTTCCACACCGGATTATGAGTGACTCCGATAAGAGTCCATATAATTGCCGTGATAACAACTGTCAGATAGCCCCACATCAGCATGATGCGACCATCTCCGATATAGCGCTCCCGTGTGCGTGCGATCATCGAAGTAATAATCTCGAGACTCTCCTTCTCGGTAAGTTTTCTCTCTTCCATATTTAAAATTTTAAATTACGCAGCTACAAAGAATAAATGATGATATGTGTATTTTTCTTCGTAGCTACTTGTTAATATTAGGTTTATTTTATAAACCATTTCTTTCTGAAAAAAGAGCGGTCGCGCGATTCCGCTCTTTATTCGACAGCAAAGTTAATATAGTTTATTTTATAAACCAAATTTTAATGAACATTTTTTATCAGCAGACAAAAAATATGGTTATATTTGCATCAATCAAATCGCTTGGCGAACGCGAACCGGACTTCGTCCGACATTCGCTTTTGATTTTGAACCACCCTCTAAAACACTTTCATCATGAAAACAAATCCGGCAATCCTTCTATGCTCGGCTCTCTCCGTATTCACGGCATCGGCTGAAATACCTGAAGAAGCCATCCCTTTCATTCTTGATTCGCATGTGTACATTCAAGGGGTGGTTATGGATACGATACCGGTCTCACTTATCTATGACACGGGAGCAGACAGGTTGTATATGGATAAAGACTATATGGATTTATCCTCTTTCGGCAAACTGCCATTCAAAAAAGGCAAAGCCAGAATGGGAGGTGCCGGAAATGACGGTGTCCAGACGATTCCGATTATCATAGACACGATCCCGCTTAGAATGGGAGATGTAACTTATCAGGAAAACATCACGCCGATCATCAATTTACGTGAGATTCTCGGGAGGCATACGGACGGGATGATCGGCAACAATGCTGTATTTGACAAACCTCTGGCTGTAAACTATACGGACGGATATTTGCTCCCGCTCGACACACTTGACTCTTCGATGCTTGAAGGCTATACTAAATTGCCGGCACACTTCAACGATAACAGAATTGATATAGAATGCGAATTGAAGATTGATTCCCTTCAAAGCGTAAAAGGTACGTACAGGCTTGACTTGGGATGCGGCAGTTCTATAATACTTACCAATGAGGCCAGAAAAGGAATTGATCTGACCGGAAAACGGCAGGCTAAATGCTACTACTCGAACATGGGAGTAGGCGGTGACGGTACGGACGTCAATTTCAGAGCGGACTCATTCAGATTTATGGATGAACTGTATGATGTGGTTGTTTCAGCATCTTATAATACCGAAGGTTCACTGTCGGACCGCGCGCATCTCGGCATAATCGGGAATGATATCTTATGCCATTATGACCTTATAATTGACGCACCCGGCAACGCATTATATGCCCGGAGAAACGGCAACACAGACAATTCGTATCAAAGGAGTTCAAAGACGCAGATGGGATATGTTGACAGGACTGACATAACGGATGGCTGGATTGTCAGCAGCATGTATGACGAGGGCATAGCCCAACAGGCAGGATTTGAGATCGGAGATATAATATTATCTATAAACGGCCGGCCTGTAAAAGAAATCTCATGGGAAGAACAACGCAAGGATCTCGGCTTAAAAGGCACCACGACTTATGAGGTCAAGAAAAAGAATGGTAAAGTCGTAACCTATATTCTTGACATCGACAAAGAAATCATCTAAGCATTTTGACATACCATACTGTTTTATGAAATTCCACAACCTTCTAATAATTTTGCTACTCGCAATATCTTCCAGTTGTACTACATTCAAATCTATAAGATGCGGCAATCCATCTACTGATACATATCTGAATTTCNNTACGATATCGCCACCTGACAATGATATAAAAAAGGTATTCATTTCATCGACTGAACATAACAGATATTTTGAGGATTCAAAATTTACAGGTGGTCGTTTCAAAAATGAAAGCATAGATGACTTGTTTTCTCGAATGAGAGGAAACGGAGCCCTTCTGATTGTCAGAAACGATACAATTCTCCTGGAAAGTTATTATGGAGACTTTTCACAGTATTCTCCATCGAACATATTTTCTATTTCAAAAGCTGTTACTTCCCTTTTATGTGGAATAGCAATAGATGAAGGATATATTTTACTTTCCGATCCGGTTACAAAATATATTCCGGAACTCGAAAAAAATGATTCACTTTTTAAGGAGTTGACAATAGAACATCTTCTTGATATGCGTACAGGTCTTGATTTCAAGGATGATTACAGTTGGAATCCATTCTCTAAAATGGCAAAGTTATATTATGGCAGCAATGTCATCAATCATTTTAAGAAGCTACGTTTTAAAGAAAAACCCGGTAGCTCACATTCTTATAATTCCATGGCTACCGCTTTACTGGGAGTTGCAATCGAAAGAGCTGTACAAAAACCTTTTGCACGCTATTTGGAGGAGAAAATATGGAAATCTCTTGATATGGAAACCCAGGCTTTCATTTCTCTTGATGACAACAAGCATCGTCAAGCCAAAGCATATGGAGGTCTGGTATCCAATGTAAGAGACCTTGCCAAAATCGGAAGACTTTACATTAATAATGGAAATTATGACGGAAAAAATATAGTAAGTAAAGAGTGGGTTAATCGCTCGACCCACTCTTCATTAGATAATGAAGCGTATTCCTTGGGCTGGAATAATATCATAACCAGAATAAATGACAAAGACACTGTCTCCTCAAGATTTTTTGCAATAGGATTATATGGACAGGTCTTATTCTGTGATCCTGAACAGAATCTAATATTTGTCACTTTAGGTGAAAAGAAAGGCTGTGAATACCACTTGCTTTTTGATGACCTTTGCAATCTTCTCCAAAACTCTCTTTGACAGTCACCAGTAATTGTTTCTCGCAATAAAGAACTCGACAGCGTAAGCATCGAGGATGTGCAAGCTGACCCGAAATGAACAATTACGGGTGTTATGCGCTTTTTGTCTATATAGCATAGACAAATGAGCAGGGAAACTATATATCAGCGTTTTTACAAATGGGTCGAACCGGTCGAAGTCGAAAAAGTGACCGTGCATTGCCGGTTGTAATGAAAGAAGGGAGGTCCGAATGAAAGAAAATGTGAATATAAGAGAAGTGATAGTGCTACCCACCTTGATGCACTGGCGCAAGGAGGTGATAGAAAATGTGTTTGGAAAGACACCGTCAAAAGAACTGATGGCAGCCAACCGGCAATATTATATGCAGCACATCGCTGACGGCACACATATAGCGATCGTAGCCGAGACTGATGACATTGATGTCGGATGCGGCGGACTGTGTCTGTCGGAAGAACTCCCCTCTCCCGACAACCCGTCAGGACGCTGCGCCTATCTGATGAATATATATGTACGTGAGGAATACCGCCGACACGGCATAGCACATTCGATTGTGCATTGGCTTGTGCATAAAGCCCGACAACTGAAATGCGGCAAGATCTGGCTTGAAACCACAGAAGGCGCACAAACGTTATATAGTGATATCGGTTTTAGAGAATTACCTGGAATTATGAAATATGGAGACATTCAGGATAGCGAATCTTAGAGGGTGTCAAAGAATCGGACGAAAATAAATCCAGCGCTTTCATCACCGAACCGGCAAATAATGCGGATTCTGCGGATGCTTTCCGGAATCATCAAGAATGCGTTTAGCCTGTTCCTGACCGATTTTGTAATTTGCAAAAGCTAATTTCCGATTGGCATTTATCTGACAGGCCCAGAATTCAATATCACGCGTAAAATTCTTAAAATCGTGATACCACCAGAAACACCTGCGTAGTTCTTCCGGAATTTTCATTTTCGATGTAACCTTGTTGTTGGATTGAAACAGCGTTATTTGTGCTATAGGAGAATTTCCGTAGTCATAGAAATCCACAATAACGATACGGCTCTTTCGTCTGTCGAAATAAGTATACGTGTACATTTCGGTTGCCTCTCTTGTCCAATCCTCTATATCATCCTCATTGACCCACATGGTATAAGGCCGTTCATCACCCATCGGTGAAGAAACTGAAGACGGCTTCATCGGCGGCATATCACCGTAGGGTTTCACAAACATAGTCTGCATCTGCGGAGCGTAAAAAAGAATTTCCGCACTGTCAAGACGACATGTGTGAAGTACATCCGCGATGAAGCGATCCATCCCCGGATATTTCGCTACGGAATCCGCAGAAGACACGATCACGAGAGGATCCGGTATGAGAACATTACCGAAGGTCATGCGATAAGTAGTGTCCTTATCGATTATTTGTCCGTAATAATTGCTGATATGCCATTCACGGTCGGCAAAGACAAGCCCTCTTGGTGACGAGCATCCTGCAAGAAGCAGAATTGCTATAAACAAGGTAGAAACACATTTGATCGAGATTATCTGTTTCATATTAATTGAGTTTTATTTCTGTTGCAAAATTAGGCAACAAACAAATCCCATAATCTTAGTTCAATCTCCTTTACTCTTAGTTAGTCTTAGAAACGACTGATAATCCAAATAAAAAAGATTATATTTGCATATGAAACATTTCAAAACCATAACGGCGTCATGTCTGGCGGTCATTGTTACGGCGATTGGGATTGCCGTATATAATCTTGCCGGGCTTTACAACTCCGAGAAAAAACGGGTCATGGACATTGTAAAGGAATGTGCGGCCAATGCGGATCTGCTTGAAATGATTTCGAGAATGGAAAGCGGTGAAAAAGCCTCCCAATCATTTATCAGACTCAATACATTCATAGAATTCCACCAACAGAAAGAGGGACGCGTGGCAGTATCCGACACACTCAACACATCTCTTGCAAGCATACTCAGAATCGGGCTTGAGTTCGCGGAAGGAAAACAACAGACAGACTATACTGTTCTTGACAGCATCTTCAGGGAGGAACTGCACAGACATGACCTATATCCTTCGAAAGCCGTATTGCGGCCCCACGGGTCCGATAATCCTTCGGGAGACAGATTGTGGAAAAGTGAGTTTAAGATCGACCCTGGACATTCACCGCAATACGACATATACGTCTCTCCCATGCCCGGCAAAGTACTTTCTTATATGTGGGGAATTATAATTCCTGTTTTCACTATTACCATTCTGTTTATATTTCTTTCATACTATCTGATATACACCGTCAGAAAACTAAAGGGCATCGAGAAGATGAAAGATGACTTCACCCACAACATGACCCATGAACTTAAAACACCGATAGCTGTGGCTTATTCCGCGGCAGACTCCATGCTCCGCTATTATGATCAAAGCAATGAGGAAAGAAACCGGAAATTCCTTAAAATCATATTGCAGAGACTGAGCTATCTGGCAGGCATGACAGAAAAGATACTTTCTGTCAGTATGGAGCGGTTCAACACTATGAAACTGAATATGGAACCCGTCTATGTCAGAAAGCTTGTCGAAGAAGTCGCGGACATGATAAAACTTAAGGCAGACAAACCGCTCAGAATAGATATCGATATTCCGGAGTCTTTCTCAGTACTCGCGGATTCCATGCATCTGGGGAATGTCTTCACAAACCTCCTTGACAATGCCGTGAAATATTCCGGGCCTTCGGTCGAGATATCAGTAAAAGCGGTTTCAGACCTGATAACCGTCACGGACAACGGTAACGGCATAGCCAAAGAATATCTGCCTTTTATTTTCGACAAGTTCTATCGCGTGAATGACGGAAACCGTTACGATACAGGAGGGTACGGGCTCGGACTTTTCTATGTGAAGCAGATCATAGGATTGCTTGGCTGGAGCATAGACGTGACCAGCAAGCCGGGGCAAGGCACCCGGTTCACCATCAAGACAAATTGCAAAACCAATGGCAGTGAATAAAGAGAGAATACTTCTGGTAGAAGATGACACTACCCTTTCTTTTATAATAGAGGATGCCCTGACACGGGAGGGATTCGACGTGTCATGCGCCCATGACGGGAAGAGCGGGCTGGAAATATTCCGGCAGACCGCTCCTGAGATAATTGTAGCAGATGTAATGATGCCTGTGATGGACGGTTTCGAGATGGCACGCATTATCCGGCTAAACTCTGAGAAAGTGCCTATATTGTTTCTCACGGCACGCACTGGGATCGATGATGTGGTAAAAGGCTTTGAACTCGGAGCCAACGATTATATAAGAAAGCCGTTCCAGATCATAGAACTTGTGGTGCGCATAAAGGCCCTTCTTAAAAGGACACGCCACGGATCGGCCGAAGACACAAGGCTGACTGTCGGAGACTGTTCTCTCGATTTTGCGATGCAGCGTCTCGACGTCAACAAGAAAACAATCGGGCTGTCACATACTGAAGCGGTAATACTCGACGAACTGTTCCGGCATCCCAATGAAGTAGTCGAAACAGCAACTCTTATGTACCGCATATGGCAGAACGATGACTACAACAACCTGAACCGGCTTCACGGCTTCATTTACAAACTCCGTAAATATCTGTCGCACTCCGAAGCACTTGAACTTCTCA
>DAAV01000146.1:1446-6393 GCA_001701295.1 Bacteroidales bacterium H10 | reverse complement strand
ATTATGGCGAATTCGCCATAATTAAGAGAGTCGTTTGAATTTAAAATGTCTTAACATATAAGAGAGTGTTTGAATTATAAACTTTCTCCCAAATACCGATAAACTCCAAGGTATTGGTTTAACTCCATAAGAAAACCCCGACATCTCTGCCGAGGTTTTTCTTTGTTTATATCTATTCTTGTATGAAGTGTATAATAAGCTATACTGTTTATAGATCTGGCAATTAGTTTATTGACAGACTTTGATTTTGGCTTTCTTTCCGTTGATCCGAAGGGATATTTTCGGATTTGAGAATTGGGTGATGTGCGGAAAGAAAGCATAACCGGTATTATGAATATAAGATGTTTAATATCGGGGTTATTAAAAGCGGGATTTCTCGGTGTTGCCGGCGCCGGTACCACGGTAGCGGTCACGGGTGGTGTTGAAGCGGTACTGGAGAGTGAGCATTACCGATCGACCGGGCGAGAAATTCTTCTGGACTATCTGGACGGCATTGCTATACATCAGCGCATCAATCTGCGATGTGCTGAACAGGTCTTTTGCTTCGAGAGTGACGCTGAATGTATTGTTAAAGAATCCCTTGTATAGTTTTGCATTGACATACCATGGAGTATTAGTCACTTTCATGTTGTTGTCCCACGTATGTGTCATCAGCTGAGCGTCGACATTGAGCCAGATGTCGAAAGGAAGATGGACAGCATTCTGCCACTGGAACAGAAAGCCCGGAGTATTCATCCTCATCAGCTTGCCGTCGACAGGCAGAGTGAGCCATTGCTTCATCATGCCGACATTTACGCGCGGCTGCCAGACACCGACCTGAAATTGTCCGCCGACGAAGGCCTGAAGATAATGGCGATGGTCAAGATTTGCGGTCCGGATTATGGTTGCCTCTCCATCTGATCCGTAAGGCTCCGTGATGTGGTACACGCCGTCCTTGAAGTATGTATATGACACTTGTGCGAAGAACTGACGCCACTGCGCCATATATTCCACAGTCTGCATTTTGGTCGGTTTCAGATAGGGATTTCCGGTCTCGTAGGTAAGGCGGTTGATATAGCTGACGGCTCCGTCGAGCTGTCCGTAGCCGGGACGAACGGTTTTGCCGGAGTAGTTCAGACCCATGCGGACCTTCCCTATCTGAGTGGCAACGTTGAGCGAGGGAAACAGATTGTTATAGATCTTGCTCTGGCCGTCGCGATACTCGCCCATCTCATAGTAATCGAATTTAACATGCTCGTAACGGAGGCCGACTCCGACACTGAAGCATCCGAATTGCCGTCCAAACTCCACAAAAGCGGCGATGTTGCTTTCATCCACACGGTTGTCGGCATCCGGAACTTCGGGGACGTTTGCGGTAAAGAGATTTGTGGTACGTGTATTTGTATATTCCTCTCCAAATTGAATCTGTCCCTGCCAAAGTGGATGGCTGACAACCAATTTCTCGGCAAACATGCGGTTGCGGTTGGTCGATTCAGTGCTGACATTGCGGTCATCTCCTATCTCACTGAGTTCTTCGCTCAATGAAAGTTCCCGGCTTTTATACCATAGATAATCCGCGTTGAAGTCAATGTTAAACTTCCCGACTATACCGTTATAATAAAAATTGACATTATGACGTGGCAGATCTATAGATCTATTGTTGACGTCGGAATCATAGCGGTCAAGCAATGCTCCGTTCTGCCAGACTTCGCTTGGAATTGTCCCGGTGGTGTGATGGCGGTTCCAGCTGTTCTGATAATAGGCGCCGATGCTGTGTTTGTCGTTGAACATGAAGGAAAAGCCGACTTTGCCAGTCATATCGTTGTAATTCTCTCGCCATATTGTGCGGATCGACTGGTTATATCTTCCTGCCGGTGTCGTGGTCGTCATGTCGTTAAAACGATCATTGCGGTTATCACCGTACCACCAGCCGTAGTTTACGAAGACTTCAAGGCCCCTGGTCCGGTATTTCAGATCTATGGAGTTTCCTGTTCTGAAATAGTGATGAAAACCGTTGTCAGAACGGAGAGTGCCGCTGAAGCCGTCGCCTTTAGGCGGTTTGGTGCGGATAATGATTACGGATTTCACGTTGGCAGCATAGGAGGCTCCGGGATTAGTTATTACCGAGACATTCTTTATATCGTTGGAATTGAGTTGCGAGAGTTCCTGAAGGTCATTGACCTTGCGCCCGTTGATGTAGATTGTCGGCTCGCCTTTGCCGAAGACTTCCAGTTTGCCGTCGTTGTTTACCACCATAGGCACTCGTGTCAGCACGTCATTTGCCGTACCTGCGATGGCGAGCGAGCTACCCTCGACATTGGTGACAAGTGCATTCCCTTTCATCGTCGTCGAGGGTCCGGAGGCGCGGACCACCACTTCTCCGAGTTCCACCAAGCAGGGCTTAAGGTTGATTATTCCCATGTTGCCCGAAGCGGGTACCGAGCGTTCGGAAGTTTCATAACCGACATAAGAAATCTTTGCGGAGAGATTGCCGGAAACATCCGTTGTAATGGAAAACATACCAGATTTGTCGGTAACAGTACCTGTAATATAGATCGAGTCACTGTACAATACGACGTTGACATAGTCGAGCGGAGCGTAATTCTCACCGACCACTTTACCTGAAATCTCACGGCCATATACCGTAGCTGCAGCCATAAATGCTGTCAGAAATGTAAGTAAAAATGTTTTCATTTTACATCAGATTTTATTTGTTTTCTGATGCAAAAATACGCCTAAAAGGATTTTAACTCCAAATATAAAAGTCTTAATACGCAAGATGCAACCCACTGAAAATCAGGAGTTGCATCTCTTAAAAGTCTTAATAACGCGTTGTCAGGTCTTAACAGCTTCTTAATCCTTGTCCCTGTTTTTAAGGAACTCCACAATATCTTCCTTTTCGGGCACTCCGAGTTTCTTTCTTATCGACGATTTACGGACATAGATCGAGGAGATGGCCTGTCCTGTTATCACGCTAATCTCCTTTGTCGAGAATCCGGCCACCATGAGCACGATTATCTGTTCCTCTTTCGGGGTGAGTTGTTCCCCGAATTGGCGGTGTAGCTCGCTATAAAATCCGGAATAGAGGCTGTCGATCATCTCGAATATCTTTTCCCAGTCCACAAGCTCACCGTTGGTCTTGCCGTCGATGGCTGAGATTTTGCGTAGCATCTCGCGGTTCTGCTCGGTTGGTGTCTCCGCCACCATCTTGATAATGCCAAGCTGCTTGAGCATTATGCCGCGGAGTGTAGACGAGTCTGCTTTTTCCTGCGTCGGCGCGGATTTGTACTCATCCACCATTTTCTGCAACGCCTCGATGCGTTCCTCATTGTCGCGTTCACGCTGACGGCGAATTATGAAGATCCATGCACTGCCGCCAAGAATCAAAAGTGCCGCAAGGCTTATAATAAGTATTATCACAGTTTTGTGCTCGCTTTCGGCTTTCAGAGCCAATGCGCGGTTCTGTTGATGCAGCGCGCCGCGTTCCGATTCCCATTGGGAGGCTTTCATACGGTTGAACCGCTCGCTCTGCCGGTTGTTCAGCCCATTTATGTGCATCAGTTTTATGCGTCCGGTCTGCCTGAAATCAATCATGGCATGGAGCAGATTGCTATAGCTGCGGAAGTAAGCGTCTTCATCACCTCTCAGTCTGACAGCAATGCTGTCGGCTGTTTTAAGATGATGTGCCGCCAGATTCACATTTCCTCTGTTCAGAGCATTAATGGCATATTGGAAGTGGAGCATATCGGCGGCACCGTTGTCGTGACCTGCCTTGCTGAATATCTCATCGATAAGTCTGTCGCTTTCGCCATCGTGTCCCGACTCAGTAAGAAGCTGTGCCTGTTCAACCATAAACAGAAACTGCTTGTCACCCCAGTGGCGGCTACGAGCATAGTCAATAAGCTCGTTAACGAGATATAAGGCAGAGTCAATTTCTCCGGCATACTCATATCCAGCCAAGAGCATATATTTTGCCTCCATCTTTCTCAGCGTATCGTTTTCGAGTATATGAAGCCTTTTTGCCAATGGTATAATTTGACGACCTTGATACTCAGATGTACCGAGCAAGACTCGGATTCTCAATGCCTCTGTCATTAGAGAATCGGGTACATCAGACAGCCCCGTAAGAGAATCAAGCATAGCAATAGAACCTGGAGTGTCGCCAACCCAAAACTTATAAAATGCAAGTGCGATGCCACTCCGTATATCTTTCACTATATCCTTCCCACGATAATATTTGTGGGCAAAGGTAATCAATGAGTCCTCAATCATGGAACGATTACGCTTCATGTGACCGAAAGCCTTCAGATAATGGAATCTTGCTTTTAAGGAGTCAACCTTGAGGTCGGACGGATCAATCGCCTCCAGAATAGCCAATGCGCTGTCCGGATTGCCCGACATCAACCGCTCGGCCTGACTGATTTTCTTGTCATATCGAGACTCTGACCTCGAGCAAGAAGCGAGCGCGACAATGACTAATAACAGATATATTATTATTCTCATTATAACAGTACGCACTCCAAAAGTCATTTGTCTGACTTCTGGAGTGCGTTTTCAATATTTTATCAAAATTTTATCAAGCGGTGGTCCGGGATTACTCGGCCGCACGTTCCTCGTTGAGGATGCGGATCATCTCGATCGCGCTCTTCGGGATGCGTGTACCGGGGCCGAAGATAGCCGCTACACCGGCCTTGTAAAGGAAGTCATAATCCTGTGCCGGAATAACACCACCTGCAGTCACGAGAATATCCTCGCGTCCGAGTTTCTTGAGCTCCTCGATAACCTGCGGGATCAGAGTCTTGTGACCGGCTGCAAGCGAAGACACGCCAAGAATATGCACGTCATTCTCCACTGCCTGACGGGCAGCCTCGGCCGGAGTCTGGAACAACGGACCCATGTCGACGTCATAACCACAGTCGGCATAACCTGTAGCCACAACCTTGGCGCCACGGTCGTGACCGTCCTGAC
>DAAV01000146.1:344-1426 GCA_001701295.1 Bacteroidales bacterium H10 | reverse complement strand
AACACGGCGGGCTTCCTCGAATTCGGGATCACCCTTTTCTTCGTTGCTGTACACTCCTGATATAGTTTTGATTACTGCTTTGTAACGACCTACCACAGCCTCGCAGGCATCCGAGATCTCTCCGAGCGACGCGCGGAGACCGGCAGCCTTGACAGCGAGATCGAGAAGATTTCCCTTGGACGGATCCTTAACACACTCCGTGATGTCGGCGAGAGCTTTCTGTACGGCTTCCTCGTCACGGTTCTTACGGAGTTCCTCGAGACGGGCACACTGCTCTTTGCGGACCTCGGTGTTGTCGATCTCAAGGATGTCGATGGGATCTTCGTGATCGAGACGGAACTTGTTGATACCAACGATAGTCTGCTTGCCCGAGTCGATATGTGCCTGAGTACGTGCGGCAGCCTCCTCGATGCGGAGTTTCGGAAGTCCGGTCTCTATGGCCTTTGCCATACCGCCGAGTTTCTCGATCTCCTGGATGTGCTCCCATGCACGGTGCGCGATCTCGTTCGTAAGGCTTTCCACATAGTAGGAACCGCCCCACGGGTCAACCTGCTTGCAGACATAAGTCTCTTCCTGAATATAGATCTGCGTATTGCGCGCGATACGTGCGGAGAAGTCTGTGGGAAGCGCGATCGCCTCGTCAAGCGCGTTGGTGTGAAGCGACTGGGTGTGTCCGAGAACGGCTCCCATAGCCTCGACGCATGTACGGCCTACATTGTTGAAAGGATCCTGCTCGGTGAGAGACCATCCTGAAGTCTGACAGTGTGTACGGAGAGCAAGAGACTTCGGATTCTTGGGATTGAACTGCTTCACGATCTTTGCCCAGAGCATACGTGCCGCACGCATCTTTGCAATCTCCATGAAGTAATTCATCGATATACCCCAGAAGAATGAAAGGCGCGGAGCGAAAGAGTCGATGTCCATACCCGCGTTCACACCCGCACGCAGATACTCGAGACCGTCGGCAAGTGTGTATGCCAGCTCGATATCGGCCGTAGCACCGGCCTCCTGCATATGATAGCCGGAGATAGAGATAGAGTTGAACTTGGGCATGTTTTTCGAGGTGTACTCGAAGATGTCGG
>DAAV01000146.1:182-320 GCA_001701295.1 Bacteroidales bacterium H10 | reverse complement strand
TGAGGATGTCGTTCTGGATGGTACCGGCCATCTCGTCAAGCTTGGCGCCCTGCTCGAGACCCGCGTTGATATAGAACGCGAGCACAGGAAGCACACCGCCGTTCATGGTCATCGACACAGACATCTTGTTCAAAGGAA
>DAAV01000146.1:0-131 GCA_001701295.1 Bacteroidales bacterium H10 | reverse complement strand
GTCATATCCGCGGTGGGTAGGAAGGTCGAACGCAACTGACAGACCTTTCTGTCCCGACGCGAGATTGCGACGATAGAAAGCGTTTGACTCTGCCGCTGTGGAGAAACCTGCATACTGACGGATGGTCCAGG
>DAAV01000099.1 GCA_001701295.1 Bacteroidales bacterium H10 | reverse complement strand
ATTAGCATTTATTCAAAAAAAATTGCCGCAAAATATGTTCTTTAACATGTTTTTGTAATTGCGGAAGTCCAGGTAATGATATTAATCCCGCCATGTAGATATAAGGTTGGATACTGCTTTCTGGTATGCGGAAAAAAGTGGAGCGAGTCCGCTCATGCGGATCCGCTCCTGATATGTCTGCGGTCTGGACCGCCGGAATGCTATTGGGTTATTCCGCTACGGCAGCTACACCGGGAAGAACCTTGCCCANNTCGAGAAGGGCGCCTCCGCCGGTCGATACGTAGCTTACGCTGTCTGCAAGACCGAATTTGTTTACACATGCCACTGAATCTCCGCCTCCTACAAGTGAGAACGCGCCGTTCTTGGTTGCCTCTACGATTGCTTCGGCGATAGCCTTTGAGCCGGCTGCGAAGTTGTCGAATTCAAATACTCCGGCAGGACCGTTCCAAAGAATTGTTTTGGCGGGCAGGATGGCATTGCGGAAAGCGATCACGGATTCCGGACCTGCGTCCATGCCTTCCCAGCCTTCGGGAATGTCCATAACCGAGCAGACTTTCTGATTCGCATCGTTGCTGAATTTGTCGCCTGCCACACAGTCGGTGCCGAGCACGAGGTTGACACCTTTCTCTTTTGCGAGGTCTATGATGTGGAGGGCGAGATCCAGCTTGTCATTCTCGACAATCGAATCGCCGATCTTTCCGCCGCGGGCTTTTGCGAAAGTGAATGTCATGCCGCCGCAGAGGATCAGATTGTCGACCTTATCCATAAGGTTCTCGATGATTCCGATTTTGGTCGATACTTTCGAGCCGCCCATGATTGCGGTGAAAGGACGGTTGATGTCTTTGAGGATATTGTCTACAGCCTTGACCTCTTTCTCCATAAGATAGCCGAGCATCTTGTCTTCCTTGTCGAAATAGTCGGCGATGACGGCGGTCGATGCGTGACGGCGATGTGCTGTCCCGAACGCGTCGTTTACGTATACGTCCGCGTAGCTGGCGAGTGTCTTTGCGAATTCTTTCTGGCTCTCTTTCATGGCCTTCTTGGCATCGTCGTAGGCAGGGTCATTCTTGTCTATACCTACGGGCTTGCCCTCTTCCTCGGGATAGAAACGGAGGTTTTCGAGCAGGAGCACTTCGCCGGGCTTGAGCTCCTTTGCAGCCTCGGATGCCTTGGCGCAGTCAGGCGCGAATTTAACCTCTGTGCCGAGAGCCTTGGCAACTGCGTCACGGATTTGGAGGAGGCTCAGTTTTTCGTTGACTTTGCCTTTGGGTTTACCCATGTGCGACATGAGTATGAGGCTGCCTCCGTCTGCAAGAATTTTCTTGAGTGTGGGGAGAGCGCCGCGGATGCGGGTGTCGTCTGTGATGTTGCCGTTCTCATCGAGAGGTACATTGAAATCTACTCTCACGATGGCTTTTTTGTCCTTGAAATTGTAATTTTCGATTTTAGCCATTGCTTTAGTCTATATTTAGGGTTTTATTTCTAATTAATGATGTGATTTCCTGTTGTGTGGAAATATAAATACCGGATAGGGATGACTGCGTTTTTTGACAACGCATACTTTTCTGTGCAAAATTAATAAAAATCTCGGATTAATTCATGCGGAATTCTGAATTAAAAGTTTTTTAGATTAAATTTGCAACATATTTCTTTTCTCCTCTTCAACAGAACGCGGTCGCCGGGCTTTGTGTCGGCGCGTTTTAGGTTTATTTATTATATTTTGCGTAATTTATGGCTGAGCATGTCGAATCTTTATCTGTGCTGTGCAACAGAATTATCGGAGAAAATCCTGTATCTGTCACTCCTTTGCCACAGGCCGGAGGCGACAGACGATATTATCGTCTTTTTCTTCCGTCGGGCAAGACTGCCGTCGGTGTCGTCTCTGACAATATTGCCGATACCAAGGCTTTTATAGCTTTGTCGGGCATATTTCGCAAGCATGGAGTTTCTGTGCCTGTGATTTACGGACATTCACGAGACTATTCATATTATCTTGAAGAGGATCTCGGTGACACGTCTCTGTTTTCTGATCTACGCAATCCTGATATCGACGCGATATGCCGCAAAGTGATGCGCGATCTTGTGAAGATGCAGACCGTCCCTGCCGAGGAATGGTGCCAGTCTGTGAATTACCGGGATTTTTCGGAACGTCAGGCCATGTGGGATCTCAATTATTTCAAATATGAGTTTCTCAAACCTGTAGGTGTCGATTTCGACGAGGATCTTCTTGAGGATGACTTTGTGAATCTTTCATCGAGACTTGCCTTGACCGATTGCCGTCTCTGGGGGTTTATGATGCGCGACTGCCAGAGCCGCAACGTCATGCTGACTCCCGAACCGGTTTTTATAGATTATCAGGGAGGCCGTTTCGGTCCGGGTCTGTATGACGCGGTGTCTTTCATAATGCAGGCGAAGGCCGGTTTTTCTACCGAATTCCGGCGGGAGATGCTCGGAGAGTATGTGAATGCTTTTGCGGAGGCAAAGGGTATCCCGACTGATGTGGTGCTTGAGCCGTTGGGTGAGTTTGTGCTCTTCAGGACATTGCAGGTGCTTGGCGCATATGGATTCAGAGGGCTTGTTCAGAAACGCGCCCATTTTATAGAAAGTATTCCGGGCGCGCTTGCCAATCTGGCGTTGCTTGTGGATTATGGTGTGATAGACAAGTATCCCGAGTTGCTCAATGCTGTGAGGCAGGTTCTTGATAATCCTCGTTTTGAGACGGCTGATGACGGACGTCTTCATGTCAAGGTCTTTAGTTTTTCTTACAAACGCGGCTATCCTGAGGATCTTACCGGCAATGGGGGCGGCTTTATGTTTGACTGCAGGGGAATGCATAATCCCGGGAGGTATGACGAATATAAGCCTTTGACCGGAAGAGACAAACCTGTTGTGGATTTTTTGAAGGAGAGAGGAGAGGCGGACGTTTTTTCTTCCCGTGCCTTTGATATGGTTTCTCCTACGGTGGAGCGGTATCTGAAACGGGGATTCTCTTCGCTGCAGATCGGTTTCGGATGTACGGGGGGGCGCCACCGATCAGTTTTTTGCGCCGAGCGGGTGGCAAAAAAAATCGCGGCTCAATTTCCGTCGGCTGTGGTGGAACTTATACATCGGGAGCAAAATATTCATGAGATTCTGATGTNNAAATGAAAGCTTTGATTCTTGCCGCTGGTCTCGGCACAAGACTCAGACCGTGGACTCTCAGTCATCCCAAGGCTCTTGTGCCTGTCGGTGGAGTGCCTATGCTCGAACGAGTGATTCTCCGCCTTCGTGAAGAGGGGTTTGACAATATAATTGTAAATGTGCATCATTTCGGGGATCAGATTATTGATTTCCTTTCGGGTCGGGATTATGGCGTGGATATTGCGGTCAGCGACGAAAGAGATCTGCTGCTGGATACGGGAGGCGCCATTTTAGGTGCGTCATCTTTTCTCTTGTCCGACCCGCAACCTTTCCTTGTCCATAATGTCGATATCTTGAGCAATGCGCCGCTCAGGGCATTGATGGGGCGTCATCGCGCTTCGGGGCGCGATGCCTCTCTCGTGACAAGCCCGAGGGTTTCGTCGCGAAAATTGGTTTTTGACTCCCGGGGAAAGTTGAAGGGCTGGCATAATCTTTCTACGGATCAGTACCGGCCTGAAGGTTTTGTTCCCGGCGATGATATGGTGGAAATGGCCTTCAGCGGGATATATATACTCGAACCGTCCGTTATAGCCTCGCTTGAGAAATATGCGTCGAGGACGGGCACACGTGTGTTTCCTATAATGAATTATTTTCTGGATGTCGATAATAACATCAATATCGGTGAGATAAGAATTGATGATCTTGATCTCACCGATAGCGGCAAACCGGAGACTCTCGTTAAAGCCGACAGGCTTTTCTCTCCGGGAAAGTGATATTTTCTGTAAGTGTCAGTGGTAATGGATAGTCTTGCGGTTTGTTGTATAGAATTGAAATACACATCCCAATACCAGACATACGACAGCTACGCCGCCAAGAATCCAGGTGAGTGTCACTCCGGTAGTGAAGCACGATGCGATCAGAAGACCTGATCCGATTATATAAAACAGAATAGAAAGTGTTTTCATAGTGACAAGTCTTTATTGATTAGTAAATAATAAAAGGCATACAGGTTATCGTCCTGTATGCCTTTTAAACAATCCTGAGTCAGAAAGGGTTTATAGCTCGGCTTCTTTGAGTTTTTCAGCGTTTTCCGCCACGATCAGCCGGTCTATGCATTCCTGGATGTCTCCGTCCATGAACGCCGCCAGATTATAGACTGTATAGTTTATGCGGTGGTCCGTTATGCGGCCTTGCGGATAATTATATGTGCGGATTTTTGCGGATCGGTCGCCTGTGCTGACCATTGTCTTGCGTCTGGAGGCTATGTCGTCCAGATATTTCTGATGTTCTTTGTCGTAGATGAATGTGCGGAGGCGTGAGAGCGCTCTTTCCTTGTTTTTGGGCTGATCGCGGGTCTCTGTACATTCGATCAGTATCTCTTCTGTCTGGCCGGTCACGGGATTCTTCCAGTTGTATCTCAGGCGCACGCCTGATTCGACTTTGTTCACATTCTGTCCGCCTGCGCCTCCCGAACGGAACGTATCCCATTTTATCTCGCCCTCATGTATTTCGACATCGAATTCCTCGGCTTCCGGCAGAACGGCCACTGTGGCGGCCGATGTGTGGACGCGGCCTTGGGTTTCTGTGGCCGGAACACGTTGCACCCGGTGTACACCGCTTTCATATTTCATCGTGCCGTAGACTCCGTCGCCTGTAAGTGTGCACACTATTTCCTTGAATCCTCCGGCGGCTCCCTCCGATACTGAAGATACCGACAGCTGCCAGCCTTTGCGCTCGGCATATTTCTGATACATTCTGAACAGGTCTCCCGCAAATAAGGCGGCTTCGTCGCCTCCGGTGCCTCCTCTTATCTCGAGAACCGCGTTTTTCGAATCGTCAGGATCTGCCGGAATCAGAAGCAGTTTGATCTGTTCCTCCAATTGTGGTATGCGTCTTGTGCAGGAGTCGATCTCTTCGCGTGCCAGTTCTTTCATTTCCTCATCGTTCTCGGCCGACAGCAACTCTTTTGATTCTTCAAGACTGACGAGAGCCTGCTCATATTCCTTTTTTACTTTCAATATCTCTTCAAGATCATGATACTCCTTGGTCAGTCTCACGTAACGCGGTTGGTCGGCGATTACGGCCGGATCGGTGATCAGGGTCGAAACCTCTTCGAAACGTGAGTCGAGTCCCTCCAGTCGGGAAAGCAACATATTATCTGCCATCTTTATTTGAATGTGGGTCATACAGGGAGATTTTACCCCATATCTTTAATAAAATCCAATTACTCTGCAAAATTACTAAATTAAAGTGAAAAAACTTTGTTTATTCACGAATTTAGAATTAACTTTGCATCCGAAATGCGGAAAGTGCGCATTTTATATTTATTAACCAATTCAATAAACCGGCAAGTTTATGGCAACAAAAATTAGATTACAGCGTCATGGCCGCAAGCGTTACGCTTTTTATCCTATTGTAGTAGCCGATAGCAGGGCACCACGTGATGGTAGATTTATTGAGAGGATAGGTTCTTATAATCCGAACACTAATCCTGCTACAGTAGATTTGAACTTCGAAAGAGCTTTGTATTGGTTACAAGTAGGTGCTCAACCTACAGACACAACTCGTAACATCCTTTCTCGCGAAGGCGTTTGCTTGAAAAAGCATTTATTGGAAGGTGTTAAGAAGGGTGCGTTCGACGAAGCCGCAGCTGAGGAAAAATTCCAAGCTTGGTTGAAGAACAAACAAGCTTCCGTACAAGCTATCAAAGAAAAAGACAGCGAAGCAGCTAGAGCAGAAGCTAAAGCACGTCTTGAGGCTGAGAAGGAAGCGAATAAGGCAAAAGCAGAAATCGTAGCTAAAAAGAAAGCAGAATTGGCAGCAGCTGAAGCTGCTAAGCAAGCTGAGGAAGCAGCCGCAGCGGCTCCCGCTGAAGAAGCTCCGGCAACTGAAAGCGCTGAATAATTCGTGCGATGCCAAAATAAAAAAGAGGACATTTTTCAATGCCCTCTTTTTTTATGCCTTTTCCACCAGCTACCGGATCTTCCTAATGCGTATAATCGATCAGCCGGATGCCATCGCCTAAATCGTTCTGGATAACATCCTTCATCCTTTTGGCGAAAGGACAGGCATAACCTATCGGCGTCCCTTTTTGGATACAGGAAGCAAAAGCGATACTATCCGCCCCTCTATTCACCAACTCCCTCGCCCTTAATACGGCCTTTTTTCCGGGACAACCTCCGCAATTGATAAACCCAATGATCTCAATATCTTCCTCTACACCCTCAAAGGCTCCCTTTTTCTCACGGATCATCCTAAAATCAGTAGTACCGGGGCAAAAATCCTCTGTTTGCATACATCTGATAATTCCTACTTTCATAAAGCATCCCTCCCAATTAAAAAAGCCGTAAAATCTAAAATTCTACGGCTTTCCGATCTATAAATGATGATTAACTAAGTCGTGTTACTTCTTCTTCAACAAGAAAGTATCGATCTGTTTCACAAACTCCTCACGGGGAAGAGCTCCCATCGATATCTGAGGCTGTCCTTCCTTAGGGATAAACAAGAACGTAGGAATACTTTGTATACCGAAAGCGGCAGCCAACTCCTTTTCCTTATCCACATTTACCTTATAAACTACGATATCATTCTTATACAGGATAGCCAAATCCCTTAAAATAGGAGCCACTTGCTTGCAGGGACCACACCAGTCCGCATAAAAATCGATGATACAAGGCTTATCACCTTCATATACCCATTTCGTAGCGTTCTTCTCGTAATTGAATACCTTTTGCAGGAACTCTGCCTTGTTCAAAGTAACGACCTCTCCCTTGGAGGCGGTACCAGCCTCACTTGATTTATCTGATTTAGCGGACATCGAGCAGCTTACTAATAGCAGCACAACCGAAACCAGCCATAAACTTTTCAACTTTCTCATATAGAAACCTTTTACTTGATTGATAAATTATTTGCTACAAAAATAGCAATAAAAAGGGGATTCCCACACATTCTATTCTTAAAAGAAAAGAATAAACAAAAAGAAAAAAAGCGCATAAGACTCTTGTATATTCCAAAAGAATGACTACCTTTGCAAAGCAATTAAACGAAACGTTTGATCGCACAACATATTGGAAAGATGGCAGAGTGG